>JBDIWL010000010.1:0-14374 GCA_039638315.1 Candidatus Caldatribacterium thermophilum
AGGACTCGTCCAAGGGGTACAACGCGTATGCGAACCATAGGACACCCTGGGTTATTCTAACCAAAGTTCCCCACACTGTGCTACTGGCACGGGAAATTTTTTCGAAAAGCCCTGTGGTATCATAGGGAGCAGAGGGGAGGGAATGCGATGCGGCCTGTCATTGGCATGGTCGGTAGCAATATGATGGATCTTATCACCTATTACGAGGATCGTTTTCCCAAAATCGGTGAAACCATCTTTGGTAAGGATTTCGAGATAGGCTTCGGAGGAAAGGGGGCAAACCAGGCTATCGCGGTAGCTAAACTTGGGGGAGAGGTCGTGGTCGTAACCGCAGTTGGCGATGACCTTTTTGGGCCACTTGTCAGAGAGAATTTTTCCCGGCACGGTATCGATACGCGCTTCGTTAAGGTCGTTTCGGGGAAAACGAGTGGCGTCGCGCCGATTTTCGTTGATCCCCAGGGTCGAAACAGCATTTTCATCATTCCTGGGGCAAACTCCTACCTCCTTCCTGAAGATGTCTCCAGAGCACGGGAAGCCCTGGCACGTTGCTCTTTTATCCTCACGCAACTTGAAATCCCTCTCGAAACAGTTTACGCAACGATAGACCTTGCTAAAGAACTTGGTTCTCGTGTTATCCTCAATCCTGCTCCCTTCCGACCCCTGGCCTGGGAGAACATCAAGGGAGTGTACCTTTTCGTGCCCAATGAACGGGAACTCGAGAGCTTCGTGGGGTTCCCAGTCTCCAAGGACCAGGACCTCAAAAAGGCTGTAGAGGCACTCTGGAACCTGGGGATAGAGAATGTCCTTGTAACCCTTGGTGAACGTGGGGCACTCCTTGGGAGGAAAGGAACGTTCACCTTTTTCCCCGCTTACGAGGCAGAAACAGTTGACACCACCGGAGCCGGTGATGCCTTCTTAGGGGCCCTGGCGTACTTCCTTGCAGGGGGGAAAGAGCTCCCCGAGGCCATCGACCTTGCCTGCGCCTATGCGGCGCTCTCCACCGAGAAGCGAGGTACACAGAAATCCTTTGCCACCCAGGAAGAACTCCTCGAATGGCTCAAAAGAGCAAGAAGAAAACCCGCCACCTTCACCCTTTAACTGCCCCAAGGGTCAAGCCTCGCACAAGGTACCGCTGGAGGAGAATAGCCATAACGATAATGGGAATGCTGGCCACAATGGAGACCGCCGAAATCTCCGCCCAGAGGATTTCATGTCCCCCAATGAGCCCGGCGATGTTCACCGTTATGGGGATGACCTTTGAGCGCCCGAGAATAAGGGCAAAGAGGAACTCATTCCAGGAGAACATGAAGCAAAAGAGTGCTGTAGCAACAAGTCCAGGAGCAACAAGGGGGAGGGCAACTCGAGAGAAGGCTCCAAGTCGTCCACAGCCGTCGATAAGCGCTGCTTCCTCAAGCTCCACAGGAAGTTCATCAAAGAAACCCTTCATCATCCACACTGCAAAGGGAAGGTTCACCAGAGCATACGTCAGAATGAGCGCTTGGTACGTGTCAAGCCAGCGCAAGAATCGGAAAAAAAGGAAGAGGGGAAGGACTGAGGCAATGGGGGGCATCATCCGTACCGAGAGGATCCAGAAGGCAAAATTCTCCCCTCCAATCCGGAAACGGGAGAGAGCATACGCCGCAAGTGATCCAAAGGCAATAGCAAGAAGAGTGGTAAGCGAGGCAATGATGAAACTATCCTTTATGCCCTTTGCGCCCCCAAGTCGCAATCCCTGAACGTAGTGCTCAAGGTCAAAGGATGAGGGAATGAATACCGGGGGATAAGTAAAGTACTCCCCTTTATCCTTAAAGGAGGTCATTACGTTCCACACAAAAGGAGCAAGGGCAACGGCAAGAAGTACAAATATGCCCACGAAAATAGCCACCGTTACTCCATCTTTCCGCTTCACGCAACTTCCCTCCCCCGCCAGGACCGGAGAAACACATTGGCAATAGCCACAATGACCGCAAGCTGGAAGTAACTCATGGCTGAGGCATATCCCATGCTGAAGTACTTGAACCCCGTAAGGTAGTTGTAAAAGGCCACACTTTCTGAGGCCTGACCTGGACCACCCATGGTGAGGAGGACTACAAGGTCGAAAATTTTGAAAGCATCCATAACCCGGATAAGGATGGCAATGATGACCACTGGACGCAGAAGAGGAAAGACAACCCCGGTGAAGACCTGCCAGCGGCTGGCGCCATCAACCCGCGCCGCTTCGTAAAGGTCGTCGGGAATAGCCTGGAGGCCGGCAAGAAGGGTAATGACCATAAACGGCGTCCATTCCCAGATATCTGCAAGGACAATAGAGTACGGACTTACGTTGCCACTGCCAAGCCAGTTCACCGATCGGAAACCAAGACGGTTCAAAAGGTAATTCAAGGGACCGTACTGGTAGTGGTAAATAATTTTCCAAATACATCCCACCACCACAGGGGAAATCATCATGGGGAGGAGAAAGAGGGTCACCACAAGGCTTCTCCCCCGGAAACTCCGGTTCAAAAGAAGGGCAAGGGCAAGACCGAGGAGGAATTGCGTCCCCACACCGAAAAGGAGTACTCGACCGGTATTCTTGAGAGAGTTAAAAAAGCGAGCGTCGGAAAACAAACGCAGGTAATTCCCCGCTCCAATAAAAACTCTTTGCCCGCCCATGCCGATATCCCACTTGCAGAGGCTGAGGTAAAAAGAGTACACCATGGGAAAGATGGAGATAGAAAGGAGTATTGCCACCACAGGAAGGACGAAAAAGAATGCGACCCAGAAATCTCTTCGTCGCAAGCCTCCCATTCTTCCCCTCCTCAAGAAGGGCCGGGGCAAAGCCCCGGCCCGGTACCCTTACCAGAGACCTGCTGCTCTCCAGCCCTTAACGAGTTCCTGGTACAAGGCCTTTTGTTGCTCTTTCCCGAACCGCTCTAAAATTTCCCTCCAAGCCTGTGCCGCTTCGTCAAGAGCACTCTTCGGATCCATTTCACCACTGAGCGCCTTGGTAATAGCCACACCGAGAGTTTCTTCGTACTCCACGGTTCCAGGAAGGACCATTTCTGGGTACCCTTTCTCCATGTTCTTCTGCACACCAGCAAGGTAAATCTTTGCATCCTCCACGTTAGCGAACATTTCATAAGCCTCAGGATGCGCGAAGTGGGAGTAGCGGTAAGGGTCAAGACCAGTCTCTGGGGTGGAAACGTCATCAAGGCTTGTCACAACGGAGAGGTAATGGATGACCTGGTATGCTCTCTTCGGATCTTTAGATTGAGCGGCAACCGCAAGTACCCGCCCGCAGGGCATCATGGCACGGTAGTAAATTTCCCCATCCTTCTTGACTCCTGGAACATGGGAAACCCCAATCTTCCCAACGATCTTCGATTGCGCTGGATCAGCTCCCTTCTTCCCAACGCAGGGCCACTGGATGACCATGAAGCAATCGCCTTCCAGGAAAACGTCCTTGAGTTCCTCGTACCCATAGGCGAGAACATCGGGGGGACAGTACTTGTGGATTTCCTTCATAATCTCAAGCGCTTTAACTCCTGCTTCAGAGTTAATCGCCGGTTCCATAGTCTCCTCATCGAAGTACACTCCGCCAAGGCTGGCAAAGATATTTCCCCACCAGGCGAAAATCTGGTCCTTCTGGCCGTAATAGGCAGTACCGTAAAAATCGCGCTGCAGAACCTCTCCGGCAAGTTTCTCTCCAGCTTTTCTCGTGAAGAACGCAGCTACATCAAGGTATTCCTCCCAGGTTTCCGGAACCTTAAGGTCATACCCATATTTCTCCTTGAAAGCCTTCCGCTCTTCCTCATTTTCGAGGAGATCCTTCCGGTAGTAGAGGTTCAGAACATCCCCATCATAGGGAAGTGCATAGAGTTTCCCACCGTACTTACAGTAGAAATCCCGGTACCCTGGGGTAACGTCATCGAGCTTTGGGTCAAGCTCTGCGGCAAACTCGTCAAGAGGATAGAGCCAACCATTAGCGGCGAATTCGGCAAGGAACTTGGGAAAGACAATCATAATATCAAAGGCTCCAGTTCCTGCTATGAGCTCTACCTTCTCCTTCTCATACAATTCTCCAAAGGGGACCCCAATAACCTCGAGCTCAACATCGAACTTTTCTTTGATAGCCTGGGCGTACCACTCAAAGGGTTTCAAATTGTGTCCTGCGTCACCAACCACCACGAGCTTTACTGGAGCACCGTACACCACACCAGAGAGCACAAAGAGGATGCACAGGGAGAGAAGGAACTTTCGCATACGTACCCCTCCTTAACGATTTTTTCCTCCCTACCTCAATTATACTCCTTCTCTTCCCTTCTGAGAAGCGCCAAGGCCGTCACGTCGTCGGTAACAAGAACGTTAACGTAACCTCCCCGAAGCGCCCCGAGAATGGCCTCGAGTTTCCCTTCTCCTCCAGCTACACCGACAACTCTCGGAATCTTCCGGAGGTCCTGGAGAGTCAGGGAAATCCTTCGGGAATCGGCCTGGCACAAAACCTCCCTCCCTTCGACATCGTAAAAGTTGCCACAGATATTCCCTACCGCTCCTTTAGCGATGAGCTCATCCACTTCATGAGGGTAGATGTCTCCCGTATCAAGGAGCGTTGCACTTGAGGTGACCCCTCCAATACCCACAAGGGCAATGTCTACTCTACGGGCAAGTTCAAGTACCTGGGCAATGCGGGCATCTCCAAGGAGTGCGTTCCTTGTCTCTGCGTCTTTTGCAAAGGCGGGGGCAAGGAGATACACCACGCTCCCCCCAAAATTCTGTGCCAGGGCACGGGCAAGTTCTACTGCTACCACATCTCCCTTGAGCTTTCCATATCCCCCCATAATTTGCACGACCTGAAAACCCGGAGTAGGTTTTGGAACAAGAAAGGGCACCATGGCAAAAAGCGTCTTTCCGTATGCAACACCAAGGGACGTATGAGGTTCAACAATGCTTCGAAGGTAAGAAGCCGCCACCTGGGCAATGCGCTTGACCACCGTACCCGTATCCTGGGAAAAGGTTGTTGCAACCCGCGCATCCCGAAGGCGGAACCTTTCGCGAAGGCGCTCCTCAAGGGTACTTGACGCTTCCCGATCTTCGAGAACCCGAATCTGCACAAGACCTTCTTCTTTTGCCAGGCGAAGGAGCCGTGAAACCTTCTGTCGTGAAAGGCCGAGGACCTCACCTATCTGGTCCTGGGTGAGGTCCTCGTAGTAGTAGAGTTTTGCCACTTCTACCATAAGAGCGCGATTGCAACCTCGCCTTGGCAAAACATCCACCTCTTACGGTTTGAGGACTACCCGAATAGCCTCATCGCTTTTTTCCGCAAGCTCAAAGCCTTTTTTGAACTCCTCAAGGGGAAGCTCATGGCTGATAATCGCATCGGCCTTCACCAGGCCTTCGTGCAGAAACCGGATAGCCACGGGATACGTCCAGGGGCTCAGGTGGGCTCCACGAATGTCGAGCTCTTTCACGTCTCCAATAATGCTCCAGTCAACCGTAGTTGGAGCGTTGAAGACGCTGAATTCCACATAGCGGCCGAGACGGCGGAGCATCGCAAGTCCCTGAATGACCCCCTGGGGGTTCCCGCTTGCATGAATGTAAACGTCACAGCCGTACCCATCGGTGAGCCGCTTCACCTCAGAAACGACGTCAACGAGCTTTGGATTCAGCGTAAGGTCAGCCCCAAGCTCTTTTGCCAGAGCAAGGCGCTTCTCTACCACATCAATGGCTATAAGGAGACGAGGATTCCTCAGGCGAGCAACCTGGAGCATTCCAAGGCCTATCGCTCCCATCCCCGCAATGACCACCACATCCCGAAAGGTGACCTCCCCCCGATCCACAGCATGAATGGCACATCCAAGAGGCTCAATGTACGGAGCAACCCGAAGGGGGAATCCCTCCGGGAGCTTGTGGATGCGGGAATTTCGAGGTAAGCGCATGTACTCGGCAAAGCCCCCGTCAGCCTCCTGGCGCTTGAAACCAAAGATGTAATGCCGCTCGCACATCCAGTATGCGCCTTCATGGCAGAAGCGGCACACCCCGCAAGGGATAATCTGCTCCACCGCCACCCAGTCCCCCAGGGAAACACCGTGTTTTTCTTTTGCCCCTTCACCCAGAGCAACCACTTGTCCAAAAAACTCATGCCCTGGGATAACCGGGGTTACAACATAGGGTGGGTGCCCGTTACCACCCCATACTCGAGGGTTTCCATGGAAAGTCTTCACATCACCTGCGCAGATGCCGCACCCTCCGACTCGAATGAGGACCTCCTCCTGGCCAATCTCTGGAACCGGGACTTCCTCAAGACGAAAGTCATAGGGTGCATGGTTTACTATGGCCTTCATGGTGCGAGGAAGATGGGGTATACTTTCTCCATGCATACCGAGAACCTCCCTTCGATATCCATTCTATCAAAAACTCACCCTCGAGAATACGCATCGCTGAGAATTTGGAGCACTTCTTCCTTCACGGGTACCCTCGGGTTAACGGTGTAGTCAGGAAGCTTGAACGTGTACTCCGCTATTTCAGGAATATCCTCCTTGGGGATACCCAAGCCCTTAAGGTCAATCCACAATCCAATATCTTTCAGGAAATTCTCTAAAAGGGATATGAGCTCGGAAGAAGCAACATCGTCGCTTTCTGTAAGGAGCTGTGGGCGGAGTACTCTGGCTACCTTGGCAAACCTCTCCTTTGCGTATGGAGCAGTGTACCTGAGGAATTCCGGATACACCACCGCCAGCGCTTCACCATGCATTACCCAGGGAGCCTTTCCTCCAATAGACATGCCAAGCCCATGAGGGAGGGTTGTACCACAGTTTGCTATCGCAAGACCGGCAAGGGTATCTGCCCAGGCCATCTTTATCCTCGCCTCTTTGTTTGCAAGGTCCTGTAAAAGGAGTGGCAAAGTATGCAGGATAATCTGCATAGCCTCCAGGGCAAGAAGATCCGTATAGGGGTTTGCCTTAACGTGGATGTAACTCTCAAAGGCGTGGGCAAAGGCATCAAAACCCGTAGCTGCGGTGATGTGCTTGGGAAGGGTCATCATGAGCTGTGGATCCACAATAGCCTCCTTCGGGAAAAGGCGATGGTCGACAATAGCTGATTTAAAGCGCTCTCTGGGATTGGTGAGTACAGAAACAGCAGTGACGTGGGAACCCGTACCGGAAGTAGTTGTTACGGCGATGACGGGAAGGACATCCCCCTGGATGGTACGCTCGCCAAAGAGACGATACTCCCACGCCGTTCCCTCCTGCACAGCTTCAAGAGCAATGGCCTTAGCGGTGTCAATACTTGATCCACCACCTAATCCTACAACAACTTCTGCCCTTGCCTCTTTTGCCATTTGCGCTCCCTGGGAAATGCTCTCAGTCGTTGGATTCGGTACAACCTGGTCAAAGTGTACAACGTCAACACCGGCAGTCCGTAAAAGGTTTTTCGCCTTGTCGAAAACTGGCTCAAGAGCAGGAAAAGGCGGCACTGTTACAAGAAGAGCCCGACGACCATAACGGCGGGTAACTTCCCCGAGGCTCTCGAACGTATTCCAGCCGAAGTGAATACGCGTTGGGTTATAGTAGGAGAAACAGGGAGAATGCATAGACAAGACCTCCTGTACGAAAGCTTCAAAAGCTATGAACACTTACGGACGGAAGCACGAATGCATAAAGTCGTTGGAAGCACTACCCTCACAGGTGATTTACGCCTTTTGCTCATGCGCTCAATAAGGAGTTCCGCACCTTTTCGACCGATATCAAAAGCGGGCTGAGCAATAGCCGTCAAGGGAGGATCAAAATAGGTGAACCAGGGGAGATCGTCAAAGAGAGCAAAACTGATGTCCTGGGGAATCTTCACACCCATATCCTGCAAGGCCTCAAAAGCTCCAAGGCCCATACTGTAGTTACAGGCGAATACAGCGGTGGGTGCTTGAGGGAGGGACAAGAAATGCCGTATCCCCTCTATACCACTGTCTTTTGTGAAATCCCCTTCAAAAACAAGGATTTCAGCGTCAGAAAAAGCAGCAGCCTCAAAAACACCTTCAAGACGTTCCCTGCCGGTGGAAGTATCCTGGGGACCAGCAATGACGCCAATCCTCCGGTGACCAAGCTCCAGAATGTACTGGATGAGTTCTCTGCTCCCTTCCCGGTTCGTAACCCCAACAAAGTCCACCTCTTTCTCGTCCACACGCTTGTCCAAAACCACAACTGGGACACCAAAATCGATGAACAACCTCAAGTCCACATTGCCACCTTTTGCAGGAACCAGAATAACCCCATCAACCTGTTTCCCAAAGAACATTTCCAACGCATCCTGCTCCTCAGAGAGGCTGTAGTTCGTGTTGGTCACAAGCATGTCAAAGTGGTTTGCCGCGAACACCGTTTCAATACCCCGAAGGATCTCCACCATGAAGGGGTTTTCGAGATCGCACATAATAACCCCGAGAGTATTGGTCTTGCGCCGGCGTGCAGCTTTGGCGACAACATTTGGTCGATACCCCAGTTCCCGAACAGCTCTCAGAACCCTCTGCTGCGTTTCGCGGCTGACGAAGCGTGTTCTGTTCAAAACATGGGAAACAGTGGCTATCGAAACATCGGCTCTTTCAGCGACATCTCGAATAGTGACACAAGAGGCATGCTTCACCATTGCGAAGACCAAACTCCTCCCGTAAGGAGGGGGCTGCCTTGAGCCCCCTCCTCCTACGTTCAGTAGAGTACCTGCTTTGCTTCCTCGGAATCTATGTTCTCTTTTGTAACGAAGACGATTCCCGTATCAATGTACTTGGGAACCTCTTCACCCTTAGCTGCTGCAAAGGCAATTTTTACCCCTTCGTATCCCATGCGATACGGGTTCTGCACCGCAATACCTTGCAACGTGCCATTGCGGACCATTTCCTGCAAGTCCTTGTTACCATCAAAGCCGATAGCAACGATTTTCCCAGCAAGACCGAGTTGCTCTATGGCCCTTCCCATACCTATGGCTGTGGGCTCATTGGCGCCAAAAATGGCTGTAATATCAGGATTGGCGGAGAGGACATCGATTGTCTGGTTCAGGGCTGTGACCATGTCGGACTGAGAATAGAAGGGTCCGATGATTTCCATTTCGGTCTTTTCTTTAATGGTGTCAATGAAACCTCCAACCCTTCCGATTTCGCTGCCAACACCAGGAACATAGGACATAACAGCAACTTTTCCTTTCGTTCCAGCCCGTTTAATGAGTTCGTTGGCGCAAAGTATACCAGCTGCACGGTTATCCGTAGCCAGGAAGGAAACATAGCCTTCCTCAGCATTCAGCAGGGAGTCTATGATGACCACTGGAATTCCCGCAGCCTTGGCTTTCATAACCACTGGAACAAGGGCATCTGGATCAGAAGGAGCAAGGACAATTGCCATGACCTTGCGGTTTATGGCGTTCTCGACGAGGTTCACCTGCTGTTCGATTTTGGTTTCCGACTCTGGACCAATGAACGTTACCTTGATGTTTTCTCCCTGAGCAACGAGCTCTTTTTCAGCATCCTGTGCACCCTTTGCCACATTCTGCCAGAAACTCGAGGTTGCTTCCTTAACAATAACCGCTATTTCCTGTGGCTCTGCAGCCCAGGCAAGAGCAGCAACCCCAAAAAGCATGACACCACAAAGCAGCACTGCCAAAAACCCCTTACCCTTCATACGCAATCCTCCTTTGGAAAGTGTTTTTTACGTAACTATCACCCGCGGGAGATAGCTATCGCCCCTGTCTTCTCTTCTGCAAGCGGTCAGCAGTAACCGCAGCGACAATAACAAGCCCAATGATAATTTGCTGAATGAAGTACGACACACCACGCATGTTCAGGCCGTTGCGGAGAATGCCAACAATAAAGGCCCCAATCATCGTCCCCGATATCGTTCCTGACCCACCCATGAGGCTCGTTCCTCCAATGACCGCAGTGGCAATAGCGTCAAGCTCATAGGCAACACCAGCGTTAGGTTGAGCAGTAACGATACGGGACATAACGACAATACCTGTAAGCCCGGCAAGAGTGCCAGAAACGATGTACGCTATGATTTTGGTCCTATTGACGTTAATTCCTGAGAGACGCGCGGCTTCCTCATTCGAACCCACAGCGTAAATGAATCGACCTATCCGATGTCGACGGAGCACAAAGTCAAACACAAGGGCAATGGCAATCATGATGACAACAGGATATGGAATACCCGGGAAGTTCTCCGTCCTCCAGAGAGCGCCATTGCCAAGAATCCCAAACGCGGCAGGAAGCCCCGCCACTGCACGAGCACCCGTAATCTGCAAAGCAATACCTCGGGCAATCTGCATCATACCTAAGGTAGCGATGAATGGAGGAAGGTCAAAGGCGGTGACCAGGAAACCGTTTACGATCCCACAACCAATCCCTACAATAAGTCCAAGAAGGAAGCTCACCCAGACCGAAACACCAGCCCGAGAGGCAAGACCTGCAATAACACCACTGAGTGCCAAAACCGAGCCAATACTGAGGTCAATACCCCCGGTGATGATGACATAAGTAACCCCAATACCCATAAAAGCAAGGGTACTTGTTTGCAGGGCAACAGTGATGACGTTTTGCAGGGTAAAAAACTTTGGAGTTGTTATTGAGAAGACACCAAAAAGCACAACAAGGGCAATAATCACGATGAATCGTTGCACAA
Organism: Candidatus Caldatribacterium thermophilum; assembly: GCA_039638315.1. Taxonomy (GTDB): domain Bacteria; phylum Atribacterota; class Atribacteria; order Atribacterales; family Caldatribacteriaceae; genus Caldatribacterium; species Caldatribacterium thermophilum. The sequence goes on from JBDIWL010000010.1 coordinate 10,632, forward strand.
CTACATTGGCACCGTACGACCTTGGAAAGATTCGCATTGTTCCTTCTCCCCTCTACGACTTTGAGACTAACCCCGCTGCGTAGCGAAGAATCTCTTCCTCATTCGTTTCCTTCGTCCTCAAAACACCAGCTAAACGTCCCTCATGAAGGACAAGAACCCTATCGGTCATACCAAGAATTTCAGGAAGCTCGGAAGAAATCATGATGATACCGATGCCATCCCGAGCAAGCTTATCGATGAGCGCATGAATGGCGTACTTTGCCCCTACATCGATGCCGCGAGTCGGCTCATCGAAAATAAGGACCTTCGCATTTCGAAAAAGCCACTTCGCCACCACTACTTTCTGCTGATTGCCACCACTGAGATTTTTCACAACCTGGTACACTGAAGGCGTACGAATGCTCAGCTCTCTCACAAAGTACTCCGCTACCTGCCGTTCACGAAGTGGAGAGATAACGCCAACACGGTTTGCGACTCCCTCGGTATTGGCCATGGTTACGTTTTCGCTCAGGAGCATCTCAACAGCGAGTCCCGAGAGCTTCCGATCTTCTGGAAGGTACCCAATTCCCGCCCGTATAGCGTCGATTGGTGAACGAATCTCGAGTTTCTTTCCGTAAAGGTACACCTCTCCCCTATCCTTCGGATCTGCACCAAATATAGCTCGAGCAAGCTCAGTCCGCCCTGCGCCAACAAGACCAGCAATACCAAGGATTTCCCCTTCGTAGAGATCGAAGGAAATATCGTAGAGCACACCCTTTCTTGTGATATTGCGCACCTCAAGAATCTTTCGATCCGTGGGCACAGAAGTGCGGGGAGGAAACTTGTTCTCCATCGTCCTCCCGACCATTTTACTGACCAGCTCTTCGAGGGTAATTTCACTATAGTTGTAAGTGCCTACGTGCTTTCCGTCCCGCAAAACCGTGACACGATCCGCAATGTGCCTGAGTTCCTCAAGGCGATGGGAAATGTAGATAATACCAACGCCCTGATCCCGCAGATGCCGAATAACCTTGAAAAGCTCTTCAACCTCGGACTCTGTAAGTGCCGAAGTGGGTTCATCCATAATGAGAACTTCTGACTGGAAAGAAAGGGCCTTAGCGATTTCAATCATTTGCCTTTTGGAAAGGGGCAAGAGGTATACCGGAAGAGAAGGATCGACATCGACGTGGAGCCGTGCGAGGATCTCCTTGGCGTCACGGCACATCTTCCGATCGTCGATATACCCAAATCGTAAGGGCTCTCTTCCAATGAAAATGTTTTGAGCAACCGTGAGGTGCGGCATAAGGTTGAGTTCTTGATAGACAATGCTGATACCAAGTTTCTGTGCCTCGTGAGGGTTACGCAAAACTACTGGTTTTCCTTTGTAGTAGATGACCCCCTCATCGGGCTGATACGCACCGCTTAGAATCTTCATGAGCGTGGATTTCCCTGCACCATTTTCCCCAACGAGCGCGTGCACTTCCCCACGTCGAAGCTCAAACGACACGTGGTCCAAGGCCACAACACCGGGAAATCTCTTAACAACATTTTCAACTCTCAAAAGTTCTTCGTGCATTGCGCCCCCCTGAGTGCCAGATTCCAGTTTTATGGTAAAAGTAGCGCACTGAGGATGTCAATGAGATGCCCGTTTTTCCACGTTTCAGGAATCAAAAGCCCCAAAAATGCCTTTGTGAAGGCAAAATGTGGCCCTTTTGTTTCGTAAAAAAAGTCGTGCAAATGAAAACATTGTTTTACACGAGGAAAACAAGTATACTCACCTCAGAAGAGGTGAACCTGAGTGTTCCATGTGGGAACCTGCTCGTGGACGGATCGGACACTCGTTGAAGAAAGCGATTTCTACCCCAAGGAGGTGCAAACTCCTGCAGCACGCCTCCGCTTCTACGCCACGCACTTCGACACTGTAGAGGTAGACTCCACTTTTTACGCATTCCCTGCGGAGAGGAACGCTGTCCTCTGGGCAGAACGAACACCGGAAGGTTTCCTCTTCAACGTGAAAGCTCTGTCCCTTTTCACGTTCCATCGTACCCCCAAAAGGGCTCTGCCTCTTTTCCTCCTCAAGGAACTCGGTTCGGAGTGGCAAAGCGCAGAAGACCTTTCCGCAAAGGATGTTCCCCAATCCTGGCTGGGAGAGGCTCTCCTTGCCTTCCTCAGAACCCTGCAACCACTCAAGGAAAGGGGGAAACTCGGGTACGTACTCTTCCAGTTCCCTCCCTGGTTTCGCCCCGAACCCGAATCCTTCGCGTACCTTGAGTGGCTCCGAAACCACACCGAAGGCATTACCGCAGCTATAGAATTCCGCCACCGGAGCTGGGTTCAGAGAGGGGTTTTCCCCCGCACTTTGCAATTCCTCAAAGACCTCGGTCTTGCTCTTACCTGCGTGGACGAGCCAGACCTCCCCTGGACGGTTCCACCATTTTTTGAGACAACCCACAAGATTGCCATCGTGCGCTTCCACGGGAGAAACAAAGAAGCGTGGCAAACAAAGAATACCCCTGTTTCGGAGAAGTTCCGCTACCTCTACTCAAGAGAGGAACTCACCGAGTGGAAAAGACGGATTATCGCTAAATACTCCGCAGATACCGAGGTCTTCGTCATGTTCAACAATTGCTATCGGGATTTCGCGGTACGGAATGCCCTGGAAATGCAGAAACTCCTTAGAGAGGGTGATTAAGGTGTACGATTTCTCTGGGAAAAGCGTTGTGGTGACAGGAGGGGCCCAGGGGATAGGCAAGGCAGTGGCCCAGGCGTTTCTTGAAGCCTCTGCTTTTGTTTTCGTGTGGGATGTGGATGGAGAAGCGCTGGAGGAGCTCAAGGAAGAATGGTCCCAGTGGAGTGGTCAGTACACCCCTGTACTGTGCGACGTCGCTTCATCGAAAGAGGTGGAAAGGGCGGCAAAAGTGGTCGAAGAAAGGCAAGGATACATTGACGTTTTAGTGAACAATGCGGGAATTTTCATCGGTAAACCCCTTGAGGAATGCACTGAAGAGGAGTGGGACAGAATTCTTGGGGTCAACTTAAAGAGCATCTTCCTTACCACAAAGCACCTCCTTCCCCTCTTCCGGAAAGGAGGGGCAATCATCAACATTGCCTCCACCCGTGCCCTTATGTCTGAGCCGCACACCGAGGCTTATGCTGCCTCAAAGGGCGGTGTCCTTGCTATCACCCATGCTCTGGCAATTTCCCTCAGCGAGCGAAGCATTCGGGTCAACGCCATAAGTCCCGGATGGATTGCCACTTCCCTCTGGAAGAAACGAGCCCTGCGGAGGGAACCCGAACTTCGTCCCATTGACCACCTGCAGCACCCAGTGGGAAGAGTAGGCACCCCTGAGGACATCGCCGCAGCATGCCTTTTTCTCGCCTCGCCCTTTTCGGGTTTCATTACTGGAACAAACCTCGTTGTCGACGGGGGTATGACGGTCAAAATGATTTACGCTCCCTGAAAGGAGGGAGATCTATGGAAGTCTTCGATATATCTCTTGCGATTGCTGAGGACATGCCCACCTATCGGGGAAGAAAAGAAAGGAGGCCGAAAATCGAGCGCATCCGGACCCTTGAAGAGGGAGCAAACGAGACCCGCCTGGTCCTTGAAACTCACACAGGAACACACATCGATGCACCGCTCCATATGTTGCCTTCAGATGTGTCCATTGACCGAATACCCCTCTCGAAATTCATGGGACCGGCAGTGGTCCTTGAAATTCGCAACCGCCCCGCCATAGACGAGGAAGACCTTGTACCTTTTG
>JBDIWL010000011.1:0-14255 GCA_039638315.1 Candidatus Caldatribacterium thermophilum
TCATTGCCGAATCTGGAGACGGATGCATGTATGGAGAAGGAGGAAACCACTTCCTCCATACCATCCGGCGGAATCCCGACATTACCGTCCTCGTTCACAATAACCAGGTGTACGGTCTCACCAAGGGTCAGGCCTCGCCAACTTCAGAGAAGGGCTTCGCAACGAAAGCGCAACCCTGGGGCAACCTTTCTCAGCCCTTGAATCCCCTAAGCCTTGCCATATCCCAGGGAGCAAGTTTTGTAGCCAGAGCTTTTGCTGGAGACGTTAAAGGTCTCAAAGAGATTCTAAAAAAGGCTATAGCTTTTCGTGGATTCGCCCTCGTAGATATCCTCCAACCCTGCGTTACGTTCAACCGGGTCAATACGTACCAGTGGTACCAAGAACGGGTGTACTATCTTGGGGAGGACCACAATCCTCATGACCACATTGCTGCTTTTCAGAGGAGCCTCGAGTGGGGAGAACGTATCCCCCTTGGGGTATTTTACGTTAACCCCAAGCCGACATACGAAGAGAACATTCAGGAACGGGTCTCAAAACAATCCAATATTTTCCAAGAAGAGGTATTCACGACGATCCTTCAAAAAGAACTTTCCAAATTCCTGTAACCAAGAGGCCCAGGGTTACCCTGGGCCTCTTGGTTACTCCCGAAGCTTTTCGGGGCACTTCACAACCATTACTGGGACACAGGTTTTTTTAATAACCCCAATCGTTACACTCCCCAGGAAAATACTTGCAAGCCCTGTCCTCCCATGGGTTCCCATGACAATGAGATCTACGTTATTCTCCTCGGCAAAACGAGCAATCTCTTCAGCCGGTTCCCCAACCACGACTTCAAGGCGTATCACCTCTTGAGGAAGGGCAGGAGCGTTTGCTTCCACCTCACGAGCCATTTCGTTCTGAACCCTTAGAACAACGTTTTCCCAGGGATTCCCAGGCTGCGAAGTGAGCGCTTCAGCCTCAAGGGGCGTAAGGACATGGAGAAGGGTTATGCGTGCCTGGAACTTGACCTGCAGGGAAGCAGCAATCTGGAGGGCAAGATCCGAGAAGGGAGAAAAGTCGGTAGGAACAAGGATATGTTGCACTTGCATATCGTCTTCACCTCTTTGCCTTTTTTTCCATTATCTACCTCATAACTACTCCTTAATCGCACCAAGAGTAAGCCCGCGAATGAGAAAGCGCGACGTAAGGGCTGCAAGAACTACAGGTGGTGCAATGGCAAGGAGAGAAAGTGCAGAAACCTTCCAAAAGTCAAGTCCTCGGACCGTCAGAGTTCCTGCGATAATCACCGGCATGGTCATGGTCTTCCGATACGAAAGCGTTACAACGAAGAGAAACTCGTTCCAGGAGAAAATGAAACAAAGGATGTACACCGCAACAATACCGGGAAGTGATAGGGGAAAGGCGACACGGAAAAAAGCCTGAAAGGGAGAACACCCATCAATGAGAGCAGCCTCCTCTACTTCTTCAGGAAGTTCCCGGAAAAAGTCCATCATGAGCCAGGTGGCGAGAGGGAGATTGTACACCGTATGGGCCATGACAATAGCCGGAAGTGTATCAAGGAGTTTCAAAGTCCGCATAACGAGAAAGAAGGGAATAGCCACGGCAATGGGAGGAAACATGCGGTTTGAAAGGATCCAGCTGGCGATATCTTTGTTTTTCCAGCCATGGAAACGAAAACGCGTCAGCGCATAGCCTGCAAAAGAACCAAGAAAGAGCACAAGAAGAGAACTCAAAGAAGAAATGAGGACACTATTCCGTAATCCCTGACGTGTTCTTTCCCCCTCTGCCTGTCCAAGTACAACCTGCCACGCATACGTCGAAGGTCGAAATTGCGCAAAAGGCAAGAAAGCGGTGGTATACTGCTCACCAGGAGATTTAAAAGAAGTAACAATGCCCCAGAAAAAGGGGAAAACAGTCCAAACCGAAAAGAGAACGAGAACAACCCAGGCCACCACAAAGAAAGGGTCGGTTTTCCTTGCTTGCCTCATCCTTATATCCCCCTACGAAGCCTCTGGAGGAGAAAGTTTGCCATAATGAGGACGATAAGGAGGAAGACCCACGAAAGCGCACAGGCATATCCCAGGTCAAAGTACTGGAAACCTACCGTATAGATGTAATAGGAGAGGGACTCAGTGCTTGTCCCCGGTCCACCTCCTGTAATACCAAAGACAAGTTCGAAAAGCTTAAAGGCATCTATGGCTCGAAGGAGAATAAGTGTCACCATAATAGGGAGAAGGAGCGGAAAAGTGATGAACCAGAAGGCCTGCCCTCGAGAAGCCCCGTCAACCTGAGCAGCATCGTAAAGGGCCACAGGAAGCGACTGCATTGCTGCAAGGAGCCCAAGAAACATGAAAGGGGTCCACTCCCAAATATCCACCGCCATAAGCACAAATGGGGCAAAACGCGCATCAGTAAGCCAGCGAACCATGTTGAATCCAAGGGCGTTCAGAATTTTCACCACAATACCTGCATCGGGATTTAAGAGCATCCGCCACATGAAGGCAACCGCAATGGGTGGCGCCGCCATGGGGAGAAGGAAAAGGACACGGAAAAAGTTCCGAAAACGAATTCGCTCACTGAGAATGTACGCAAGGAGCAACCCTAAACTCAACTCAATACTCACCACAATAGCTACATAAAGCACAGTGAAGCGGAGACTGTTCCAGAAACGGGGGTCTCGAAAGAAGATACTTAAAAAGTTTCCAAATCCCACAAACGTTCGTGGTGCGGCGGTAGCAGCTTTCCAGCGGTAGAAACTCAGGGTCAATGACCAGACGAGAGGGAAAACCGCCATAGCCATAAGGTACAGAAGTCCGGGGGAAAGGAAACCAAACTTTACGGCATCCTTTCTCACGTCTTCCACGCTCCTTGAAAGCACACAGGCCTGGGGAATGTTCCCCAGGCCTGTGTAAGGTCACTCAGCGGGCAACCCAAGGGATTCGCGGTAGAGGGCTCTTTGCTTCTCCTTACCATGAGCCTCGGTTATCTTCACCCATTCATTGTAGATGGCATCACAGGCATCCTTGGGGGCTTTTGTTCCGGAGAGAACCTCCGCAAGGTACAGGTCAAGATAGTCATAGTACTCCGCAGCACCAGGAATACGAAGGTCAGTAATAGCCTTAGGATCCGAAAGAATGGTTTGAATTGTTTCCAGATACTTCGTCACCGATTCCTTACTCCATCCACCCTCAACCCACTTGTCGACGTTCTTAAAGTGAGAGAAGCGCCATGGGTTAGCTCCTGTGTATCCATGAACACCGCACACATCAAGAAGGCTTCGCTCTGGGGACGTGAAGTACGTGGCAAACTTGTACGCTGGAACGGGATTCTTAGAGAACTTCGAAATGGAGAATACCCATCCGCCGAAATTCAAGAAGTTCACCTGATTGTACCCTTCAATCCATTGCTTTGCCTTAAAGTCATAGGTTTTCATGGCACCTGGCAGCGGTCCGTACCCAAGGAGCCCCTTAACCTTGCTACCATACTTTTCAGGAGATTGCTCAAGAATTCCAATGTCACCCCAGTCAAGAGCAATTGCCGAGTTCCCTGATACGAAAGCCTGACGGAGTTCGCTGTAGCCATAGCTCAAAAGACCTGGGGGTGCAAATTTTGTCAATTTCTGGATAACATCCATCGCTTCGACCCACCCAGGGTTATTCACTTGCGGCTCCATGGTATCTGGATCAAAGAAGGGGGCAACACCAGGCTGGGCAGCATATTGCATAGCAATATCAAGGTACGACCACATCGCCTGTGTCTTTCTCTGGGCGATAAATGCTATACCGTACTCGGTTTCCCCATCGTTATCCCAATCCCAACCAGTAAAGAACTCTGCAATGTGGAGAATTTCCTCCCAGGACTTCGGGGGGATATTGTACTCGTAACCGTACTTCTCCTTGAACTTTGCCCGGTACTCAGGGTTCTCAAGGGCATCCTTCCGATAGTAGAGCATGTGGCAATCGCCATCATACGGAAAGGCGTAGACCTTCCCACCCCAGGAAACGATGAGCTTGATGGCTGGAACAACGTCATCCCAATCGGGGTACCCATACTCCTGCATCAAAGCATCAAGAGGTAAAACCCATTCTCCACCCATGACATCCCCTGCCCAAGTGGAAGGCCAACAAATGAGATCATACGCTCCGGTTCCCGTAATGAAATCCGTCATCATCTTATCGTACAAAGAAGCATACGGCACAACAACCATCTCAACTTTCGCTCCAGTAAGGGCCTCCCACTCAGGTTTCCAGGACTCTACTACAGCAGAGTGCGGATCAGTAATGAGTACTGTGATGGTTTGTCCTTTAAACTCCCCCGGTTGCGACTCCCAGGTTCCTGCAGCAGCACATGTTAGGGAGAAACCAAGAAGGAACACAAGAGTTCCAAACCACAACCAGGCTATCCGTTGCATAACTGTACCCCCCCTTTTTCGTTTGACACCATCCTATCAAAAGGGAGCAGAAACTGTCAATGGAAAGGGAGTGTTTACAGTATTTGCGCTTCTGTGGTAAACTACTTTTTGAATGTCTGGGTAAAAGTGGAGGTGGAGCAAAGTTGGCACTGACGAAGGAACGAAAAAAGGAGATTATTGACCAGTTTAAAATCCATAGTTCGGACACAGGCTCTCCAGAGGTACAAATTGCGCTTCTCACCGAACGCATTCGAGAACTCACCGAGCACTTGAAGCAGCACCCAAAGGATTTCCATTCCCGAAGAGGTCTCTTCATCATGGTTGGCCGCCGAAGAAGGCTCTTGAATTACTTGAAAAAGCACCATGTTGACCGATACTATGCAATTCTCGAAAAACTCGGCTTGAGGAGGTAAGATCTCATTGTGTCATACCGGTGGGAGGTAGGCTTCGGAAGAGAAACGCTACTCATTGAAGCGGGGAAATTTGCTCAGCAGGCCCACGGAGCGGTTACAGTACGCTACGGGGATACAGTTGTCCTTGTAACAGCCACGATGTCTGATGAGGTTCGCGAGGACGTGGATTTCACTCCATTACTCGTGGACTTTGAAGAGCGATTCTACGCCGCGGGGAAAATTCCTGGCGGCTTTATTAAGAGAGAAGGGAAGCCTCGAGTCCCGGCAATTCTCAGCGCACGCCTCATTGATCGTTCCATACGTCCTTTCTTTCCCAAACTCCTGTACAACGATATCCAGGTTGTCGTCACAGTGCTCTCTGTCGATGAGAGCCATCCTCCTGACGTCATTTCCATTGTGGGGGCTTCTTTTGCTCTTGGTCTTTCGGAAATACCTTTTGAAGGACCTATTGGTGCCTGCCGCGTTGGTCTTTTGAACAATGAGCTTGTCGTTAACCCTACCCTTGAGGAGCTTGCTGCAAGTAGCCTCGACCTTATTGTTGCCGGGTCAGAACATGGAATCGCCATGATTGAAGCTGGGGCAAAAGAAGTGGATGAAGCGACAATTGTTGCTGCCTTGAGAGTTGGGTATGAGGAAATCCAGAAAATGGTTGCAACTCAGAAAGAAATCTTTGCCTCTTTTGGAAAGCCAAAGCGGGAGATCCTCCTTCCTCCCTTCTGGGATGCCCTGCAGACCTTCGTGGATGAGGAATACCGGAAAAGCATAAGTCACGTTATCACCATACCCGAGAAAAAGGCTCGAGAAAGGGAAATGAACGCTCTTCTCCAGAAGGCTAAAGAAGAAGTTGAGGCTCGGTTTGGTAATACAGTCTTTCTCACCCCGGTTTGGGACAGAGTGGTCAAGGAGGAAATAGAAAACCTCGTCTTTACCACCGGTCGCAGACAAGATGGAAGGACTCCCCAAGAGATTCGTCCCGTTCACTGTGAAGTTGGCTGCCTTCCTCGTACCCACGGTTCAGCCCTTTTCGTGCGGGGACAGACCCAAGCCCTTGTCATTACAACTCTTGGAGCCACAAGTGAAGAGCAAAAGGTGGATGGTCTCCAGGAGGAAGAAGCAAAGCGCTTCATGCTCCACTACAATTTCCCCCCGTACAGCACAGGAGAGGTTCGTCCAATGCGAGGTCCAGGGCGAAGGGAAATTGGTCATGGTGCCTTAGCAGAGCGAGCCTTGGAATGTTTCATTCCTCCAGAGGATGAATTCCCTTACACCATCCGAGTTGTCTCAGAAATCCTCGAATCTAACGGTTCTTCCTCCATGGCCACAGTATGCGGTGGCAGCCTTTCCCTCATGGATGCTGGTGTACCTATCCGATCATCGTGTGCCGGTCTTTCTATTGGTCTTCTCCTTGCAAAGGATAGAAAGGTTTTTCTCCGGGATATTATCGGCTCTGAAGACCACTATGGAGAAATGGACTTTAAAGTTGCAGGAAGCCGGAAAGGCATCACAGCAATACAGCTCGATGTGAAGAACAAAGGGCTGAGCTGGGAGATTCTCGCTGAAGCCTTGCAAGAAGCGAAGGAAGGGCGCATGCATATCCTCGACATTATGGACTCGGTTCTCGACAAGCCCCGAGCGTCCATTTCTCCTTATGCTCCGCGGATTGGCATTGTAGAGATTAACCCGGACCGGATTGGCGCCCTTATTGGCCCAGGAGGAAAGATTATTAAGCGCATTGTTGAGGAAGCAGGTGTCACTATAGATATCAAGGAAAACGGAAAAGTTCTTGTTTTCTCCCGTACTGAAGAGGGGAAAGAGAAGGCCATCGAGATGATTCGGAACGTGACACAGGACGTCGAGGTTGGAAAAATTTACCTCGGTAAGGTGACGCGAATTGCCGATTTCGGTGCCTTCGTAGAGATATTCCCTGGACGAGAAGGCCTGTGTCACATATCGCAGCTCTCCTTTGAGCGTATTCGAAAAGTTGAGGATTTTGTGAAGCCAGGAGAGGATCTTCTCGTTAAGGTCATCGGTATTGATTCGCTTGGCCGCATTACGCTGAGTCACAAAGAAGCCATTGCAGCGGTCTCTCCGCCCAAGGAAACAAAAACCCCTCAGCGAAAAAGGTGAACAAAAACGAGTGCCTGAAGGCGTGGAAACAAAAAGAAAGTTCCTCGTTCTTTCGATTTTGATTCTTGTGACGGTGTACCTCTTCCTTGCGCTCCTTTCTCCCCAAACGGGAGAACTTGGAGCGCTCATCCGGCGAGGAGCCCTTGTCGCTTTTGGCCTTGGAGCGTACCTCCTGCCTTTTTTCTCCGGCTTCCTCACCTATGAGTTGGCGACTTTTCTCCCTGCGAAGCGGTACCGCTTCGCAGGGAGAATCGTTGGTGTCCTCCTCTGGTTTTTCGTATTCCTCACCTTGAGCGAGCGAGAGGCTTCCCAAAGAGGGGCAATACTCCCCACAGGAAGAGTAGGGGGCACCCTTGGAGCACTCTGCTTGCGTGTTTTCAAAGAGTATCTTGGAAACACGGGAATGCTCCTTTTCCTTTTCTTCATGGCACTTCTTGGTACTTACCTCATAAGCGAAGGAAAACTCCTTCGAAAGGTCGCCTTGTACCTTCGTGGCCTCATACGGAGACCACCTAAAGAACCATCGCCACAGCCTCGAGAAGAACCCCTGCCACCACAAAGGGAGGAAAGAGCAGAAAGAGCGGAGATCACCGAGATATTCCATCCCTCAACCTTTGAAGAACCTCCCCGTAAGAAGGTAGTGCATTCTCCAAGAACACGGGCAAGACGCGTTCCCCAAACCGAGAAAAACACCCCCTGGACCCTACCTCCTTTGAAGCTCCTTGATCCACCTCCCCCAAAGCGGGGAGAGAAGACCCGCCGGGAAATTGAGGAAGAGGTCGCAAAGCTCGAACAAACTCTTGCTGAATTTGGGGTTTCAGGACGTGTTCTCCATGTCCAGACTGGACCAACTGTCACTCGCTACGAATTCCAGCCTGCCCCAGGTATTAAAGTGAATAAAATCGTGAGTCTTTCTAACGACATTGCCCTGGCCTTTGCCGCCGCAGCAGTACGGATAGAAGCCCCAATCCCTGGGAAAGCTGCGGTGGGGATTGAAATCCCCAACCGGCACAAGGAAATTGTGACGTTGCGTGAACTCCTCGAAATGGAGGAGTTCATGCACCATCCTTCGCCTCTTCTCCTGGCATTGGGAAAGGACGTAGGAGGAAGGCCTATCTTCTGGGACCTTCGCGATATGCCCCATCTCCTCATAGCAGGCGCTACGGGTTCGGGAAAGAGCGTTTGCATTAACGCTCTCCTCGGGAGTCTCCTTTATCGGACAGATCCAACCCGCCTTCGTATTGTCCTCATCGATCCAAAGCGAGTCGAGCTTTCGCTGTATGCTGGAATACCTCATCTTTGTGCTCCCGTTGTCTCCGAAGTCCGCCTCGCCGTGCGCCTTCTGAAATGGCTCTGTCGAGAAATGGACACGCGGTACGAACTCCTCTCCGAACTTTCCTGTCGCAACATCGAAGAGTACAACAGCGTCGTTCAAGACGGGGAACAGCTTCCCTATGTGGTTGTCGTTGTCGACGAGCTTGCCGATCTCATGATGACCGCCCCAAGCGATGTGGAAACGTATATTTGCCGCCTTGCCCAGATGGCAAGGGCTGTGGGTATGCACCTTATCGTAGCAACACAGAGGCCCTCTGTTGATGTCATCACTGGCCTTATTAAAGCAAACTTTCCCTCCCGCCTTGCTTTTGCTGTTTCTTCTCAAGCGGATTCCCGGACAATCCTCGACGGCCCAGGAGCGGAAAAGCTCCTTGGAAACGGAGATATGCTCTTTGCCCCCCTTGGAGTGAATAAACCTATACGCGGTCAAGGAGCCTTCATTCGGACCGAGGAAACGAAAAGAATCGTGGAACACTGGGCAAGCCAGAAAGGAGTTATCCCATACACTCTCGAATTTACCGTGCAGGAAGAGACAGGCCCTTCTCAAGAGGATGATGCATACGACGAACTCTATGAAGAAGCTGTTCGAATTGTTCTGGAAACCGGAAAGGCTTCGACCTCTCTCCTTCAAAGGAGACTCAGAATAGGATTCAATCGGGCTGCACGACTCATTGAGCGTATGGAACGAGAAGGCATTGTTGGGCCATATGAGGGGAGCAAGCCTCGAAAGGTCATTGCGAAGCGAGGAGAGAAAAGTGGAGAGTTTTAACCGAGAGATAGCCAAGGAAGTTGGGGGGCTCTTGCGGCGTACCAGGGAGGAAAAGGGTGTATCCCTTGAGAAAGTTGAAGCAGCCACTTTTATCTCTGAACGTTTCCTGAGGGCTCTTGAAGATGGATCGTGGGAAAACCTTCCCGGAAAAACATACGTTCTGGGGTACACAAAGATTTACGCCCGTTTCCTGGGGCTCGATGAACGGGAAGTATCTGCCCTCTGCCAGAGGGCTTTTGAGATGAAAGAACGATATCCCACAAGGGAAGGGGAACACCTGAAAAGGCCTCGGAGCAAGAAAAGAAAAAAAGCACTTCTTGGTATACTCACCTCCCTTGCAGTCCTTTGTGGCATTATTCTCTTCCTCCTTTTTACGCCCCTTTTCCCCCGAGAGGAGAGAGATAGAGGAAGCGAAACCCCTGTACTTGCAGAGCTTTCCCCATCTCCTCTTCCTGAAAGCCCCACACCTTCTTTCGCGGTAACGCTTCGCCTTGAAGCAGAAAAGGTGGCCTGGGTTGAGGTCAGCTCCATGGGCAATATGCTGTTTTCAGGTATTCTTGTCCCTGGTAAGGTATATGTTTTTCGGAGCGAAGGCCCAATTGAAATCTCAGGGGATGGAGGAGACACGGTTCGGGTGTGGTTGAACGGAGAAGAGAAGGGATACCTCGCCCAAGCCCCTGGCTCTTTCCAAGAGGTCTTCATGCCATGAAACGCGTTGCTTTCATCAGCCTTGGTTGTGACAAGAATCTTGTGGACTCGGAAGTGGCCTTGGGAAACCTTCTCGTTCACGGATACAACTGCATAGTACCTCCCGAAGAAGCTGAGTGGATATTCCTCAACACCTGTGCCTTTATTCGCCCGTCATGTGACGAAACAGAAGCATGGATTAGGAAACTTGTACGCCTTAAAAAAGAGGACCCTCGCAAGAAAATCGCCGTTTTAGGATGCTACGTCGAACGTTTCCGCGAAAGGGCATCTCTCCGGTACCGGGAAGTCGACTACTGGGTCGGTGTACACGATATTTTCCACCTCCCCCAAATTCTTTCTCAAGGACGAAAGGGCCTTTTTCTCGGCTCTCCTCCCTCAATATACACTCACGAGGATCCTCGCATCCTCTCCACACCACCTCACTACGCGTACGTTAAAATTGCCGAGGGATGCTCTCACCGCTGCAGCTTCTGCCTCATCCCCTCCATCCGCGGACCACTCCGAAGTCGACCTATTCCTTCTATCATTGCGGAGGCTCGCTCCCTCTGGGAAGGAGGAGTACGAGAAATCATCCTTGTCGCCCAGGACCTCACCTCCTATGGTATCGATCTCTACAGGAAACGAAGCCTCCCCGATCTCCTCTGGGCCTTAGCTACAAATCTTCCAGGAAAAGTCTGGATACGACTTTTATACCTCTCTCCAGAGGGAATAACTGGAGAGCTCATTGAAGCAATCGCCTCTATTCCTCATGTTGTGAAATACCTCGATATTCCTCTGCAACACGTCGACCCTTTTATCCTCCAGAGAATGCGCCGCTTCCATAATTTTACGGAAATCCGGAAAACGCTTGAACGACTCCGGGAGCGTATCCCAACCATCGCACTTCGTACGACTTTCATGGTTGGTTTTCCCGGAGAGGAAGAAGAACACTTCCAGAATCTCCTCAAATTCGTTGCAGAATTCCAGTTCGAGCGGGTAGGCATCTTCCAATACTCTGATGAGGAGGGTACCTTCTCGTTTTCCCTTGAGCCAAAAGTCCCAGAAGAGATTAAGGAATACCGCTACAGGTGTCTTGCAGAAACCCAAAGGAGTATCATGGAGAAAATACACAGGTCGTTCCTCGGAGAGGTTTTTGAGGTCCTCCTCGATAGAGGACCGGTACAAGACACAAAGGGGGTTTTCTTTCTTGGACGAACACAGAAGGACGCACCCCAGGTTGACTGCCAGGTAAAGGTGCGCCCCAAAAAGGGCAGTCTTCGGGTGGGACAGTGGTGTCATGTACGTATGACCCAAGCCTCAGCATATGAATTGGAGGGAGAGGTTCTGTGAACGCAGCAATTCTCTGTGTAGGAACAGAACTCATCACTGGGGTAGTTCGGGATAGCAATGCCTCCTTCCTCGTCGAAAGGCTGCTAAGAAAAGGCATCTTCCCAAAATGGATTTTCTTTGTCCCCGACGAAGTAGAAGAAATTGCAGCAAGTATCAGATTTTTCAAAGAGCGGGGAGCAAATTTGCTCTTTGTGGTTGGAGGTCTCGGACCAACCGCAGACGATCTTACCCGCGAAGGAATATCAAGAGCCTTGGAACGACCTTTGCGTTTTTCTGAAGAGGCATGGCAAAGTATCCGCCGTTTCTACCTTCGCATTCGTGGTGTTGAACCTCCAGAAAACAACAAGAAACAAGCCCTCTTCCCAGAAGGTGCTTCTTTCATCCTCAACGAAGTTGGAACCGCTCCGGCCTTTGTCCTTGAAGGTGTCCCTAAGATTTTTGCCCTTCCCGGCGTTCCAAGAGAGGTGGAATTTTTCTGGCATCGCCTCGAGAGAGATATCCCAGATGTTTCGGGTACTATCTACCGGAGCGCGACTCTCAAGTTCTGTGGTATTGGTGAATCACAGCTTGAAGAGCGAATGCGTCCACTCCTTCTGGACCTTCCCAAAAGCTTACGCTTCGCTTTTCTGCCAAACTATGGTGAAGTATGGTTCTTCCTCTATGGTCAGAATGTGCCCCCCGAGGAGGCTACAAAGGGAGAAAAAATCCTCGAAAGCGCTAAAGAGATGTTTTCTCCTTACCTCTTTTCCCAGTATGGGGAGACCCTTGAGGAAGCAGTAGGGAAAATCCTTCTCGAGCGAGGATGGCGTGTAGCCATAGCAGAATCGTGCACCGGAGGGCTTGTAGGAAGTCGAATAACAGATGTTCCCGGAAGTTCCCGGTACTTTGAGCGAGGATACATTGTGTACAGTAACCAAGCAAAGGTGACCGATCTTGGCGTTCCAGAAAGGATTATCAACGAGTTTGGAGCGGTGAGCGAAGAGGCGGCACGATACCTTGCCGAGGGGGTACGACGCAAAGCACAGGTTGACATTGGTCTTGGTATTACAGGGATTGCTGGACCAGGAGGAGGAAGCCCGGAAAAACCCGTAGGACTTGTGTACATTGGGTTAAGTACTGGTAGTGAAACGGTAATCCGAAGGTTCCAGTTCGGTGGCGATCGACTGATGAATAAGAGATTCTTCTCCCAGGCAGCCCTAACAACCCTCTTTACTTTCCTCAGGGAGTGGCGAAACAATGGATGAGACCCTTCGTGCTTTCATTGCATTGGATCTTCCCGAAGGAACCAAAGATACCCTCGCATGCTTTGTGGAGCAACAGAAACCCCGGTATCTTGAGGGTAAATGGGTACGTAAAGAACATTTCCACGTTACCCTGGCGTTCTTTCCGGCACTTCCACTGCACCGGGTACGGGACATCCAGAGTATCCTTGAAGAACTTGGGGCAACTTTTCCTCCTTACTGTGCCTTTTTAAGGGAAGTGGGAACCTTCCCTTCGTGGCAACGAGCAAGAGTCCTCTGGATAGGCTTCGATGAGGAAGGGAGGGAAAAAACCAAGGTTATTGCAGAAGCCATATTCCAGAAACTTAAGGCCATAGGCATTGCCTGCGAGGAGGATCGGGAGTTTGTTCCCCACGTGACCCTTGCTCGCTTCAAAACGCCTAAGAAACTCGAACGCGCTTCTTTCCTCTCTTGGTCACCAATCCCAGTCCCCATAGGAGAAATAGCTCTTTTTGAGAGCATTCTCAAACCCTCTGGTCCAGAGTACCGAAAACTTGTGTACGTCCCACTGAAAGGGGTGAGAACGTGAGCGAAGAGCGCTTAGAAAGTATTAAGCAGGCTATGAACATTATAGAGCGAAAGTACGGAAAAGGAGCTATCATGTTCCTTTCCCAAAACGTGCTTACCGCGGATATCGAGGTCATTAAAACGGGTTCTGTCCTCCTTAATATCGCCCTTGGAGTCGGGGGTCTTCCAAGAGGACGGGTCGTGGAAATATTCGGACCGGAAGCCTCCGGGAAGACGACCATTGCTCTCCACGCTATCGCAGAGGCACAGAAAAAGGGAGGGATTGCCGCCTTTGTCGATGCAGAACACGCATTAGACCCCGCTTACGCAAGCAGAATCGGTGTACAGATGGATAAGCTTCTCCTTTCCCAACCAACCACAGCAGAGGAAGCACTGGATATCGTGGACACTCTTGTACGCAGTGGAAGCATTGACATCGTGGTTCTCGATTCTGTTGCGGCGCTTGCCCCGCGAATGGAGCTTGAGGGAAGCATTGGAGAACCAATGCTTGGTCTCCAAGCTCGGCTCATGTCCCAGGCTCTCCGCCGCCTTACAGGGTACATCAGTAAAACCAAGACTGTAGCTATCTTTGTGAATCAGCTTCGAGAAAAAATCGGCATGAACTATGGTCCTTCAGAAACGACCCCCGGAGGAAGAGCTCTGAAATTCTATGCCTCGGTGCGACTTGATGTTCGGCGAAAAGATTACATTCGAGTCGGGGGGAGTGAGCAGATTGTTGGAGCTTGGACGAAGGTACGCGTGGTGAAGAATAAACTCGCTGCCCCGTTCAAGGAAGCGGACCTTGAGCTTTTCTATGGGGAAGGAATCTCAAAGGAGGGTGAAATTCTCGACCTTGCAGAAAGTGCGGGAGTCATACGGCGTTCTGGAAGCTGGTACTCCTTTGGAGAATACCGGCTGGGACAGGGAAGGGAAGGCAGTCGCCAGTTTTTGAAAGAGAACCCCGAAATCGCCCAGAAGATTCTTCTTGCCGCTCTGGAGAAGATGGGTATTGATCCGAAAATTGCCCTTAACGATTGAGAACGCCTTGCAACGGGGGTTACGCCTCCTTTCAAAGAGAATGTATACAACCTGGGAGCTCCGGAAAAAGCTCCAAGAGGAAGGTTTTCCAGGAGAACTCGTTGAAGAGACTCTTGCTATTCTCAGAAATCGTGGGTACCTCGATGACCAAACGTACACGCGCATGTACATCGAAGAGAAGCGACGAATAGCCCCAAAGGGTTACTTCGCTTTTTACCACGAACTCAAAAGGCGGGGCATTCCTGGAGCGATTCTGGGTGAGCTTCGAAACATGTATACCCTTGAGGACGAAATCGAGGACGCCAGAAGGCTCCTCTCCATGTGGAAGGCAAAAGAAC
>JBDIWL010000012.1:0-14123 GCA_039638315.1 Candidatus Caldatribacterium thermophilum
ACGCGTTCCCCCTATTGTTGTAGGCTTCAGCAAAATTGGGCCGCAAATCGATAGCCCTTGAGTAATCAGCGATGGCTTTCTCCACTTCTCCAAGGGCAAAGTACGCATTCCCCCGATTCACGTAACCCTCAGGGTAATCGGGCCGGAGCTCCAGCAAAACGTTATATGCCTGGACCGCTTCTTTGTATCGCTTTTCCCGAAGATGGGTAAAGGCAAGAAGAACAAGCCTGCGAAACTCGGGAGAGAAAATATCTCGAACCTCGATGCGCGAAAGGTATAAAGCTAAAAGGGCAAGTGCCGCAAGGAGAAGGAGAAACACCAGAGTCCACCCCTTTGTGCCTTTTCCCCATATTGTATCAGAAAGAGCTACGCAAGTTTCTCAAGCTGAATTTTCCCCTCCACACCGAGGAGGTCCTCAAAAATAACGACCACTCCCTCAAGGGAAGGTATGCGGCGAGCAAAGTGCAAAACCGAAGCAACGTCGCTTCGCTTCCGAACACGGTTCGCAAGACTTGTCGCCCATGCGTCGGCAAGAGCTGCGGAGGCTGCCACAACCACCACCGCATCGGCGCACCCAAAACTCAGGGAAGGACCAACTTTCCCTGAAGACGTAGCAACACCCCAAACTTCCCCCCCCGGCAACCGGATGCCAACTTTGAAACTGAAGGGTGAATCCTCCCCAGCATAAATGGCCACAATTCGTTCTCTTGAGGAAGCTACAAGAATATCCCCACCGTTCTCAATGATGAGTTCAGAACTCAGAGGAAGGAGCTCCTCAGCAACAGCTTCATTAATCGCTCCAGCAACTGCAGCCATTGGACCAACCCCAGCTTCCTGAGCCGCCCAGCCCATGAGGCGGCATATTGGCGGAGCAAAGGGGGGGATAGCCAGAGGAACAAGGGAAGTGGCAAACTGAGGGTGGTAACGAATGTAGGCCTCAAGATTTCTCCGTTCTTTCGCAAGACGGGCTTCTGCCTGTTCTCTTAAATCCTTCTCGGCGAAGATGTAAAGGTCGCTTTCTTTCACCTTCACCGAGAAGGACACAAGGTCATGAGCCTGCATGTACTTCCGGTACCATCGCTCCACGTACTGGTGCAACTTAAATCAACGCCTCCATAGCGTGCGTAGGACAAGCAAGGACGCAAAGCTCACAAGCAATACATTTTGCCGGATCATACCGCACCAGGAAAGAGGGGTGCTCCATAGAGAGAGCCCCTGTTGGACAAAGCCCTACACAAGCTCCACAGTGGTAGCAACGTTCCTCCACCATACGAATATCCTGGCTCAAGGGTTCAACAAGAACCCCCCGGCTCTTGAGGAATGCAAGCCCTTCTTCCTGCTTTTCCCTGCTTCCTATAACCTCCATAACCATGATACCTTCCCGATGGGGGGAAATGGAAGCTCGGAGGATATTGAACTGCAAACCAAAGCGCAGGGCAAGTTCACACACAATGGGTCGATCGGCTACCTCCTGCGGAAAACGGAGGACCACCTTTTTGCCATTCCCATTCACAGGGGTCACCTCCCAACGAAGACGTTTGTTTCAACTGGACGCTCTACAAGATTCTTGAAACGCACCCCCGACTCTACCCCTGGAAGCTGCGCTACGGGTTTTGTCAGAGTAAACCTTCCTTCCTGAATCCACCGCTTCAGGGTCAGTGCAACCTCCCTCGCTTTGCTGTAGCTTGACATCGGGGAAACGGGGATTTCCTTACCGCCTATTTTGATTGTGCCGCTTCGAAGGTCTGCATAGGTGACGTACCCAAGGACTTCTCCCGTCCCATATGGGTACGCATGGCTATAATCCACGACAGGAGCAAGAATTTCCTCGTCACTCACCGAACAGTAGTAGAGCGTCTCTTCATCAAGAATTGGGATAGGAACTCCAAGACCAAGGGCGAGTGAACAGCCGTATCCTCGAATGCTCACTCCCCGAAGCCACCTTGGACTCATGCCCTTGAGGTCTCCAATGACTGCCAGGGTTCCAGCTCCCCCTTTGGGGATACCCCGCTCAGTTCGCTCAACACTTGGATTGTGCTGAGTACCCTGCCAGGCAACGTACCCAATGCCTCCACCAAGGAAAATCCGTGTCCCGATACCAATCACCCGGTAGAAAGGATCGTTGAGGAGTGGTGAGAGTTGCCCCGCCGAGGAGTATCCGGCATTGCCCATACGTGGGAGGAGAACCCCAAGGTACGTGTAAATGGTCTTATCAGAGAGATTCACCGCTACATTGTAGTTCTGATAGGCATTCCGGGGATTGAAGAGATACGCCTCGTTAAGGTCCCGCAGGTTGATCCAAGTAACGAGTTTTTTCCTCGGGTAACAATCCGTTCCGTAGGCATACGCTTCAAGGAGGACATCTCTCCCTGCCACAAGGTCTTCAATGACATGACCTCCCCCGTAACGGAACTCCCCAGGATGGACCTTGTTGAGAGGGTCGTCTTTGGCAGGCTGGGTCGCGCCGATGTAAAGGTCCACTGCGGCAAGGCCAGCATAAGCCATGACTCCGTTAAGGTACGCCTCGTGAATCTTCATGCGAGGCTTAGTATGGCCAATGTTCAGGAAAGCCCCTGAGGAACACATGATACCAAAAGTCCCGGTAGTGACGACATCCACCTCTTTAGCCACGCGTTCCACGCCTTTTTCCCTAACAAGGTCAATGACTTCTTCGGCGGTAACCACAACCACTTGCCCTTTTTCGATTTTCTCGTTAATTTCCTCATAAGTTCGAAGCACCTTGCCCATCAACACCACCCCTCTCTCCAGTATAAAACAAAACCCCTCGTCCGAAGGGACGAGGGGTTCAGGCTCGTGGTACCACCCTTCTTCACTGGCCCAAAAGAGCCAGCCTCATTACCACAGGTCCAGTAACGGGGACCAGACGTTGGTAGCTACTCCCCTTTCACCACCAAAGCTCCAGGGCCATGTTCATCAGGCCAGGGATACCGGGCTCCCACCTTTCCCCGGCTCTCTCTGATCCCCCTCCTGACTACTCATCCCCTTCACCGCTTTAGGCTGAGGATATTATAGCATAGCGATAGGAATAGTCAAGAAGAATTTTCCTCAGAACCAGCTCTCCGCAAGATACGCACGTTCTGCTTCAAACATTTCGTCCACCATTTTCTTGATTTCATCGAGGGAGAGCACTGCCGCAGTCAGAGGATCGTAGTACAGTGCGTAGTAAACGTACTCTCTTTTTCCCTGGAGGATAGCCTGCACAGCCATTTCCTGGCTTTGCACAACCATCCTGTTGAGGGCAGCAAGCTGCAGAGGCAGGTCCCCCACAAAAGCAGGACGAATGTGTCCTTTCTCCACGAAACAGGGAACCTCAACGATGCACTGTGGAGGGAGATTGGTGATGCTCCCTCTGTTGGGAAGATTCATATTCGCCCGGAATACGCCACCGCCCTCAAGGGCGTGGATGATTTTTATCCCGTACTCCTCACTCTCTGCGTAATCTATTGGCATCTCTCCACTGGCAATCCGCTCAAGCTCCTGTTCGTAGCTTTCCCGATCCTTTCCATAGAGCTTCAGGATGAACCCCGTCTCCCCGTTCCATCCCCCACCAGGGGTAAACCGCTGCACAAGGTCTGGTCTTTTCCGAAACCACGGGTTGTACTCGGAGTTGTGGCCACTCGATTCGGTCACGTAGTACCCAAGATGTTTAAACATCTCAATTCGTGTCGTGTCAAGCTTCCAGAGCTCCGGATCCTCTACTTTTTCCCGAAGGAGGGGATACACGTCTTTCCCGTCGAGGCGAAGTTCCAGAAACCAGGCCTGATGGTTGATTCCTGCAACCCAGTACTCAAGCTTTTCAAGAGGCCAGCCCATGTATTCGGCAATTTGCCGTGCCGTATGTTGCACACTGTGGCAGAGGCCATAGAACCGTAAATCCGGGTACCGCTCTTTCACCACCCAGCAGAGAATGGACATGGGATTGGTGTAGTTGAAGACGAAGGCTTCGGGGCAAAGTTCAGCAATATCGCGGCATATGTCAAGGATAACCGGCGCAGTTCTCAAGGCTCTAAAAACGCCTCCAGGACCTATGGTATCCCCGATGCACTGGTCAACACCATACCGGAGAGGAATTTCGATATCCTTCCGGATGGCTTCAATATCACCCACAAGAATTGAGATGAACACGTACTGAGAGCGAGGAAGCGCCTCCCGCCGATCGGTTGTGGCAAAGACTCTCTCTACCGGAATACCATTCTCCTCGAAAATCCTCCGGGCAATGCGCAGGATATACGAGAGGCGGCGTTCATTGATGTCCACAAGGGCAACCTCAATTTCCTCCCGGGGAAAGGGCAATCTCGCAAGATCCACAAGAAGCCTCTGGGTAAACACCAAACTCCCTGCACCAATAAACGTTACTTTCATAGTCAAACCCCCTTTATACGCTCAAAGCCGCAGGCTTTCAGGAAGGTACTCGCGTTCTGCCACGAACATTTCATCAACCATTCTCTTGATGTCATCAAGAGTCAGAATACCTGCCGTCAGAGGGTCAAGGGCTATGGCCTCGTAAATGTACTCCTTTTTTCCCTGCAGCACCCCTTCAACCGCAAGTTCTTGGACACTGATGTTCGTTCTGTTGATGCTTGCAAGCTGAGGTGGGAGGTCACCAACAAAACAGGGATGGATACCCAGGCGGTCAACAAGACACGGTACTTCCACACAGCATCCCTCAGGAAGGTTAGGAATGAGCCCTGTATTGGCGACGTTGCCATTAATCCGCACAAGTTCCCCAGTCTCCATGGCATTGATGATGTGTGCTCCGTACTCGAGGCTTCGCCGAACCTCTATCAGCTCTTCCCCCTGAATCTGGCGCTTAATCCGCTCCATGTATGGAGCAAGCCCGCTACGGCATATTTCGTAGTAGTCCCAGCGTTCTGGAATGTACTTTGCGATGAGCTCAGGATTCTTCCGGAAGTAGGGTACATACTCCGACATGTGGTGGCTCGATTCCGTCACGAAGTACCCAAAGTGGCGCATAATTTCAAAGCGAACGATGTCCCGCCGGTAGATTTCCGGGTTCTCCATAGCTTTCCAGAGGAGCGGATACGCATTCTCGCCCCGGTACCTGAACTCTAAAAACCAGGCCTGATGGTTGATTCCCGCGACCCAGTAGTCAATGCCTTCGGGCATCGGCTTATAGAAGAACCTGTACTCTTCGTCCTCATACTGCCTTGCATCCTCGACCCCTACACCGATGTACTCTGCAAGGGTTCGGGCCGTCCCCTGAACGCTGTGACAGAGTCCCACATTGCGTACCCGAGTGGCCTTGTTCATTGCCCAGCAGAGCATAGCCATGGGATTCGTATAGTTGATGAGCAGGGCACTGGGACAGAGTTCCTCTATATCCCGGCAGATTTCAAGGAGTACCGGAATGGTTCGCAGAGCCCGGAAAACACCTCCAGGACCAAGGGTATCACCCACTGTCTGGTCTATCCCGTATTTTCGAGGAATCTCGACATCCAGACGATACGCATCAAGCCCTCCCACCTGAATCATGTTGATGACGTACTGGGCGCCCTTGAGTACCTTTCGCCTATCCTTTGTAGCCTCGATGGTGATGGGTAAGTGCTCTTGTTCTTTCAGTCTCTCCGTAAGCCTTGTAATGAGCTCAAGCCGCGTTTCGTCAATGTCCACCAGGGCTAAAGTGCTCTCCCGAAGAGCAGGAAAGGTGATAATATCGGTAATGAGCTTCTGGGCAAAGACCACGCTTCCTGCGCCGATAAGGACAATTTTCGGCATACCCCTCGCCCTCGCTTTCTTAAATTATGCGTACAACCAGCACCGTACCAAGTGCCCGCTTCCTCTTTCGATAACCGGGGGATCCTCACGGCATTTTCCAGAAACCCGGGAGCACCTTGAAGCATAGGGGCACCCTTCTATTGTAGCGTACGGGTCAGGAATATCACCCTTTATGACTTCCAATCTCTTTTTGTCCTTCCTTCGAACACAGTAAGGTATAGACCTGAAGAGGTCCTTTGTGTACGGATGCAGTGGATTTTCAAAGAGCTCTGCCAGGGTAGCGTACTCCATGATTTTCCCAAGATACATCACTCCCACGAAATCTGCAATTTCAGCAATTACCCCCAGGTTATGGGTAATAATCATGATGGCCATACCCATCTGCCTCTGCAGATCTTTCAAAAGTTCCAGTATCTGGGCCTGCACGGTAACGTCAAGGGCAGTAGTTGGCTCATCGGCGATGAGAAGCCTTGGCCGGCACACCAGAGCCATGGCAATCATGGCCCGTTGACGCATGCCTCCACTCAGGCAGTGGGGATAATCATCTATTCTCTTTTCAGGCTCCGGAATACCCACCTTCTCCAGCATGGATATGGCTATATCCCGTGCTTCCTTAGGGGTAACCTTCTGGTGAATAAGGATATTCTCGACGATTTGCTCCCCTATGGTGTACACCGGGTTCAGGGAAACCATAGGTTCCTGGAAAATCATCGAGATGTGTTTTCCTCGAATCTCACGAATCGTCTTTCCCCTGGGGTCAAGAAGTGTCAGGTCAATGCGCCTGCCATTCCCAGGAGCATAGAAGATATTTCCCTGGACAATTCTTCCCGGGGGTTGCACAAGACGCATAATGGAAAGGGCGAGCACCGTTTTTCCACTTCCTGTTTCACCAATAATGCCAAGCACCTTCCCTGGGTGCACAACGAGGTCAACCCCATCCACTGCTCGAACAATGCCATCATCGGTGTAAAAGTACGTGCGCAATCCCTGTACTTGAACAAGGGGTGCATCATCCACAGACATCGGCTTCAACCCCCCTGAGGGCAAGCTCCAAGGCAAAGTGGCAGGCTACATAGTGATCCGCTCCTACCCTCTGCAATACCGGTTCCTCCTGGGCGCAAACCGCTTCAGCGTACCGGCAACGGGGATGGAAGGCACATCCAGAAGGGGCACGCAATGGACTGGGAACATCGCCTTTGAGAAGAATTCGATGCATTTTCTCTTTGTGGCTCACCCGAGGTATTGCAGAAAGCAGGGCCTCTGTATACGGGTGCTTGGGCGTAAAGTATACGGACTCCGTATCACCAAGCTCTACAAGTTTCCCAAGGTACATTACCGCTACCCGATCGCTCACGTGGTACACAACGCTCAAATCGTGGGATATGAAAAGGTACGTAAGGTGAAGCTGTTCCTTTAAATCCTCCAGCAAATTCAGTATCTGCGCCTGCACCGAGACATCAAGAGCCGAAACGGGCTCATCAGCTATGATGAATCTCGGGTTTGAGGCAAGGGCTCTGGCAATGCAGATTCTCTGTCTCTGTCCCCCGCTGAATTCATACGGGTACCTCCGCATGTGCTGAGCTTTTAAACCCACCATTTCAAGGAGCGTGCGCACCCTGTCCTCAAGTTCTTTCCCTTGAGCCATTCCATGAATCTGCATGGGTTCTCCGACTATTTCCATCACGGTAAGACGGGGATTCAAAGAAGAGAAAGGATCTTGAAAAATCATCCGCATTTCTCTCCGTATACCCTTGAGTTCCTCAGGGCTCATCTTTGTGATTTCGACTCTCTTCCCCTCCCGATCTGTGAACCACACTTCACCAGCCGTTGGCTCAATGAGCCTCAGGATACACCTCCCCAGGGTTGTCTTACCACACCCGCTCTCGCCAACAAGGCCAAGGGTCTCACCCTCTTTAATGGAGAAACTCACCCCATCCACTGCCTTTACCTGCCCAACGGTTCTTCGCCAGAAACCCCTTGTAAGGGGAAAGTACTTTTTAAGACCCTTGACCTCAAGGAGGTACTGCTTTTCACGCTCTTCGGACAGAGTATGGATCAGCAGCATCGCGTAACCCATCTCCCAGGAAGTTGAATCCAAGAACCGCGAGAATTATGAACACGCAAGGGGAAATAACCCAGGGATACAGGCCAATGACCTCTATCCTCTGAGCCCCCTGGAGGAGTACCCCCCAGCTCACCATGGGAGGCTGTATACCAAGACCAAGAAAACTCAAAACGCTCTCCATCAGAATGAGTTCGGGAATACTTATCGTCAAAACCACGATGATGTGGCTGAGACAGTTGGGCAAAATGTGCCGGAAAACAATTCTTGCGTTTGAACCTCCCATCTCCTTTACCGCAACGACGAAGTCCTGTTCCCGAAGGGAGAGCACCTTCCCCCGAATCTCCCGGGCCAGCATGGGCCAGTTCAGGAGGGAAAAGATAATCACCATGCTGATAAAGACCTGAAGCGACGACCAGGTCCTGGGCAGGGCTGCAGTCAGAGCCATCCAGAGGGGGAGTTGGGGAAAGGACTGTAAAACCTCAACAGCTCGCTGAACAAGCATATCCACAAAGCCCCCGTAGTACCCAGAAAGGGCACCCATAACAGACCCCAGAACCACCGTAATGCCAGCTCCAAGAAAGGCTATGGTCAACGAAACTCGCCCTCCATGGAGGATTCTTCCCAGGAGGTCTCTCCCAAGGCGATCGGTACCCAGAAGGTGTATGGACCCTTCGTCCACCCCAAAAAGGTGGAGGTTAGAGCGAATACCAAGAATCTTGTACTCCCAGCTACGCACGAAAAACCTGATGTAAAGGGGCTTCCTCGCATCCTCCCGATAGATGCGGCTGAAGGTTTCAGGATCCACATCCATGACCATATCGTACACGAAAGGCCTCCAGTGGAACTTCCCGTTTGCATCGATGAAGCGAATCCTCTGAGGAGGTCGATACGCCTTGTCCGCATCGAGCCTGTAGTAATCGTGAGGGGCGAAAAAGGGGGCAAAAAGGGCGAGAATACCAAGTATCACGATAATTATGCCCCCAAGTAAACCCAGCCGGTTCTTTTTAAACTTTCTCCACACAAGTTGCAGGTAACTCTTTCCCCGTTCCAGTTCGGCAACGTTCTTTTTAATCATAGCGAACCCTGGGATCCACCCAAGCAAGGAGAATATCAGCAAGGAGATTTCCGACAACAAGAAGCACCGCCACCAGGAGCAAGAAGGAACCAGCAAGGTACATATCCTGGGAAACCAGAGCGCTGTAGAACATGGGGCCAGCGGTTGGAATATTGAGGACTGTGCTGGCCACAATTTCCCCCGAAATCATGAAAGGAAGGACCATGCCCTGGTACATGATAATCGGATGCAAGGCGTTGACAACCGCGTGCTTAAAAACAACCGTTCTCTCTGGTAAGCCCTTGGAACGGGCGGTCAGTACATAAGGCTGATGGAGAATGTCAAGCAGGTTACCCCGCATAACCCGCATGTTCCTTGCAGTCCCGGCAAAACCAACAATAGCAATGGGAATCCAGATGTGCTTCAGAAGGTCAACAAACTTTGCCCAGCTCCAGGGAGCAAGGAGGTACCGCTGCGAAAACAATCCACCAGGCTGGATACCCCGTGAAGCCATAATGTACATGGCCACAAGAGCAAGGAAAAAGCTCGGCGTTGAGAGCCCAACAAAGGCAAAAAAGGTTGCTACATAGTCACCAACGCTGTACTGGCGAGTAGCAGAGAAAATGCCGATGATGATGCCCACAAGGGTTGAGACCAGATGGCACAGGGAAGCTATAAGAATAGTCCACCCTAACCTCTCCCAGATGACCTCAGAAACCGGTTTTCGATACTGAAAAGAAAAACCGAAGTCGCCTCTGGTGAGGATATTCTTTATCCAGACAAAGTACTGGACGTACAGGGGTTTATCAAGTCCATAAGCCTTCCTGAGTTCATCTGCGACCCGAGCAGCTTCCGCTTCGGTAAGTCCCCCCAGAGACTGCAGCTGGATCTGGATAGTGGTCATGTAGTCTCCAGGAGGAAGCTGGATAACTACAAAGACGATGACGCTGATGACGAAAAGAACAGGTATACTCATAAGAATCCGACGCAGCACATACCCACCCATACGAAACCTCCATCGCAAAGAGCTGGGGAGGGCAAAGACCCTCCCCAGCGTTTCTTGCGGCTTTTACCACCAGGCTATGTCACTGCTTTTCCTCATACTTTACGATGACCCCGGGTAAGAATTCTGGGAGCTGTTCCTCTTTCGGTGTCCACACCTGTTCCTGCATAACGTTCGAATGGAACCACTGGTGCAACCTGGCTGGCACACCAACTGGAATGTTTCTGAAGCGTTTCGTAATTGCGGTATTGTAAATACCTTCAATGACACCGACGGTATAGAGGTTCTCAGTCCACAGCTTCTGGAGTTCGCTGAAGAGCTCTTTCCGCTTCTCGTAAGATACCTCGTACTTGAGGGCCTCTATGATTTCCACCATCCTTTCCTCAAAGGGCAGGAGGTCTCTTTTGTCACCAGGACCAGCGCGATGCCAGTTCGGGGTTTGTGGTGTTACTGGACCAAGCGAGGCAAGAACAGTGTATGGTGCAGAGAGGAAGTCCTGTCGAGTCATGTTGAACTCAAAGTCGCCAGCGGTGTCCATTGCCTGTCCTACCGTGGCAGGTACAATTTTTGGCACGAGCTTAATGCCCACGGCTTCAAGCATCGGGACTATCATTTCGACAATGTCGATGCAGGCAGTCTGGTCTTCATGGACTTTCACAGCAATAATTAGGTTTTCCCCAGCAAGCGGTCCTGAAGTCCAGTTGAGAATTCCATCTCCATCGGTGTCCTTAAAACCAAGACCAGCGAGGAGTTCCTTCGACTTCTCGGGATTGTACGGATAGGAGACGACTGCATTAGCATCGTAGTAATCTGCCCCAGAGGGGAAACCGCTTGGTAGCGGCCGGAGCATTGGTCCTGGAACCAAGGTTCTTGCGATGGTCTCCCGATCGATAGCGTGTGAAATTGCCTGTCTGAACTCCAGCTTTCGGAAAAGCTCTCGCTTTGCTCGATCCTTCTCATCCTTCACGCCCTGATAGAGTGAGAGGTTCACTTCCAAGGCGAAAGTGAGTGTCCACCGACCGGGAATAATTTTGAAGTGAGCACCTGGCAAGCGGGCTTGCTCACTGACAAAGGTGAATATTCCTGGAGTCTCGAGGTGCGTCTGGTCACAGGTTCCAGCAATAAGGTCAAGGTCCCTTTGAATGCCTGCCCGGGCTTTTCTAAAGTAGAACTCACCTATGTACGGAAGCTGCTTCCCAGTCTCATCAACCTTCCAGTAGTAAGGATTGCGCTTCATAATGAGGGCTTCGTCTTCTTTGAAGTACACTGGAACCCAGGGGCCAAGAACAACAGGAGGAAGCTTGTGGGGAGGCAAGGCGTTGATGAAATCTTCGTATGTCTTTTCAGGGTTGTACTTGGGGTGATGAGGTTTCAGAACGTGGGCAGGGGCTATGGAGAAATCAAGGTAGTCCATGTACCAGAGGAGATACACGGGGAAGGGCTTGGCAAAATGCCACCGTATGGTGTAATCGTCAACTTTTTCAAGTTTAGCCACCTCTCCTCCGACTGTCCAGGTTCCAGCACCCTGCCAGCTTGGCACATGGGGGTCAAGAATGCAATCGTAGTACGTGAAGAGAACGTCGTCTGCCGTGAAGGGATGGCCATCGGACCACTTTGCCCCTTCGATGAGGTACATGGTGAGCGTCTTTCCGTCTTCGGACCATTCCCAGTGTGTTGCAAGATTCGGCCCAGGCTCCCCGGTCTTAAGTCTCCAGGACATGCCGGTGTTCACGAGGGCTTCCTGCATACATTCCTCAATGCCAAACCAGCCACCCACAACTCCAGCAGCCCAGTTCCACCCCGCTGTGGGTACAGCAGAAACCGTTCGCCAGACATCTCCGTAAATACCCGGGCCATCGGACATCCCGGAGGTCATAATGACGGCAGGCTTCTTGGGAAGTCTTTCCTCTACCGGCGGGAGTTCTCCTCGTGCCACTGCCTCTGCGAGTTCTGGGGCTTCACTGTAGGAGGGAAGAGCCTTATACTGAATTATTTCTTCAACTTCAAACTTCGGGTACTCCTCTGCAAAGGCAACACCAAAACTCCACAACACCAAAACCGCCACAAGAACACCACTAAACCACCGCTTCCTCACCTTAGTAACCCTCCTTTCTTGGATGATCCAGGTAAAGCGAAAGATACACTACTGCACCCCTATACCGCGCATCACCTCCCTGGAGTACTCACCCAGCCTGTCGAATCCCGTACAATGAGCTTTTCCTCAAGCACAATCGTACGGAAGCCATCAGATACATTCCCCGCAATTCGCTCAAAGATGAGCATTGCCGCAGTCCTGCCCGCCTCATAGGTAGGAATTCGAACACTTGTTAGGGGTGGCTGGAGCACTTCACCGATGACGTCATCAACTCCCACAAGGGAGAGATCTTCGGGGACCCTGAGGCCATTTTCACGGGCAGCCTTCAAAACACCAATAGCGAGTTGCTCGTTGAAGGCAAAAACAGCGGTAGGAAGGTCCTGGCGGCTCAAAAGGGTCTTTGCTCCGAGATATCCGCTTTCCTGGGAGTAGTCATCCACCTCAACCAGAAAACCAGGTAACACCTCAATCCCAAATTCTTCCAGTGCTTTCCTGCAACCCTCAAAACGCCGCTTGCTGATGCCGCTCTCCCGTACTTTAAGGAAGGCAATTTTCCGATGGCCAAGCCCCAGGAGGTACCGAACCGCTTTGTAGCAACCTCCCTCTGCGTCTCCAGTCACCACATCAAGTGCAGGAACACGGGTGGATCCGTAACAGTTAACAACAGGAATGCCGTTTTTAATGGCTAATTCAGCCATTTCGTGCAAGACCTCATTATAGGGTGTAGAGTAAATAATCCCGTCCACCCGGCTCCTCAGGAACATCTTGCAGAAGCGTTCTGTTTTTGTGATATCGTTATCATTATTGCAGAGAATCACATTGTACCCTCGCAAAAACGCCACATCCTGGATGCCCCTTGCAATACCTGCATAGAAAGGGTTCATGATATCTGGAAGAAGGTATCCTATGGTGAACGTGCGGCGAGTACGTAAGCTCTTTGCCACAAGATTATGATTGTAATCCAGCTTCCTTGCGGCCTCGAGAACTTTCTTTCGGGTTTCTTCACTTACGTACCCATAGTTACCCAGGGCTCTACTTGCCGTGGCAACAGAAACACCCGCTTCTTTTGCAACATCTCTGATGGTGACGGTTCTCTTCTCCATAGCTATTCCCTCTTGGGATAAGATAACGTTCTCAGAAAATTTTGTCAAGAGGGGGGAGAAATTCTCCCAGAAACCGGAAATTTCCCAAAAGTGGGCATCAAAAAGGCGATCATCTCGTATAACGATTTCATAAAAAGTGGAAAGATTGCACACCCTGGAGAAGGGGGGTAAAAGGGGGGCAACGTGCTTACAAAACAAAATAAAAATGGTGGCCCAACGGGGAATTGAACCCCGGCTTGCGGATTGAGAGCCCGCCGAACTAACCACTATTCGATTGGGCCACACATTTCTGGTAGCGGGGGCAGGATTCGAACCTGCGACCTCCGGGTTATGAGCCCGACGAGCTTCCTGACTGCTCCACCCCGCGTCGTATGCACTTTGTACTTTCTGGTGCCGAAGGCCGGAATCGAACCGGCACGAGGCTTGCGCCTCAACGGATTTTAAGTCCGTTGCGTCTTCCTATTCCGCCACTCCGGCACAACCGGCCGTGTGCACCCTATATTTTAGCAGCAATCCCACCAGAGTCAAGGGGGTGTGCACCCACCCAGTCACACGGTAAAGCGTTCAACGAGAAAACGCAATTTCTCCGCAAGTTTTGCCAGAGACTCAGCTGCAGAGGTCAGCTCCTCAAGAGATGCACTTTGCTCCTCCGTGGAGGCAGAAACCTCTTCACTTGAGGCGGCGTTCTCCTCCGCCACAGCTGCCACTGCGTTGATACGTTCAGTGATGCTCGACACTGCCCGAGCTACTTCCCGAATTTCTCGAGCACTGTCTTCAGAGAGTGACTCCACTTCATCGGAACGCTTCCGGAGCGTTTCCTGACTTGTCCGGGAACGGTCGAAGGTAGAAGCGAGGTTTCCCAGGCTCGTGATGGAGGTCTCCACTGCTTTGATAATACTAGCGAAACTCTGTGTGACCTGTTCACCATGGGCAACCCCCTCCTCAACCTGCTTTGCTGCTCGTTCCATGCTTTCCACAGCATTACGGGTATCGTGGCGAATCTGAGCGACAAGGTGGGCAATTTGTTGCGCTGCCTGTGCAGAGTG
>JBDIWL010000013.1:0-13653 GCA_039638315.1 Candidatus Caldatribacterium thermophilum
CGTTGAGGAAAAGGTGTACCCCCAGGTACGTATCACCATTGGGAAATCCACCTATATTGTCCGGGATGAGATTGTGTACGCTTCCTTCTACGAGAAGGATAAAGATGTTGTTATTGGCTCTTTTGAGCGTCCCCGGGTGAAGGAGGGATGGTCGTGATTGACCCGGTGCACATGCAGAACGCTGTTACCCGGGCACCAGAAGTTGCTCGGGTACAGCGTGTGCAGGAAGGGGCACCTGAGGCGCAAAGCCAGTTTTTTGCTCAGGAACTTGCAAAAGAAACCCGCAGGGTGGGAGAAACTGTACCTTCTCCGCCACAGTCTACCCGGACAGAATGGAAGCGAGAGAAAAGGAAGAGGGAAGAAGGGGAGAAGAGGGTTTCCCGTGAGAAGACGCTGAAGGAAACTCCAGAACCGCAGGAACACGGAGAACTTGGACGTTTCATCGATACCACCGCGTGAGGTGAGGAAGGTGCTCAAGAATGTCCTTGAGGATGCCCTTCGCAGGCTCCTCCCGGAAGTGTATGCGGTGAAAAAAGGACTCTGTTCGTGCCCTCAGTGCCAGGAGGACGTTCTTGCTCTGGCTTTGCGGGCGCTTCCCCCCAAGTATGTTTCTCGAGAGCTGGGTGAAGTCTTTGCCCGTCTTGAACTGGAAAATCCCCAGGTCCAGGTGGACATGCTTGAAGCCCTTTTGCAGGCTGCCGACATTGTCATTGCCCGACCAAGGTGTGCGAGGGCGAGGGAGGAGCAAAAAAATCCAGGACCGGAACGCGGTACGTAAAGGCAACGAAGAAAGCCAGGGCAGCAAGGAAGAGAATGACGAGGACGCTTCTTGCTTCCGGGGACACCCAGGTATCCTCAACGCCCCGTTCCATAAAGCCCCCGAAAACCCCTGAAAGAAATGTTACGACAAGTGCCCAGGTGAGCTCAAGAGGCAGGGGGAGGGGCTTTTCGGTCAGAGCGTAAGCAAGGTACCAGAGGGAGACAATGGTCCATGGTACGGACCACGTGGCCAGAAGGCGCGACGGCCAGAACCCTCGAGAACGGACAGGACGCCGCCGAAGGAGAGCGAATTCAGAGAGTGAGGCAAAGAAGTAGGCGAAAAAGCCAATTTTGAGGTGTTCAAAAACCGATTCGTTTGTTCCCGCGATAGGACGGAGGACTTCCCAGCCAGTGGCCTCATAGGCAAAGTGGAGAAGGACGTACATGCCAAGGTAGAGGAGCGTTTTTGCGATAATCCCCATAATCTCCCTCTTTTTGCCCCCATTATACCGAAAGTTTACAGATTTGTCACAAATCTTTAAAGAAGTGGAAGAGACTTTTTGCTACAATGGAAAAAAGCAGGGAGAAAGGGGTCTTTCTCAATGCGGAGAGTAGGTCTTCTTTTCCTTTGCCTGGGGTATATGCTCCTCTTTGGTTCTGCTCTCTGGGCACAGGAGGTAACTCTCAAGGAGGCTCTCGAGAGAGCGCTCAAGAATAATCCGGATATTGCGAAAGCGGAACTTTCCCTTGCCATTGCGCAATCGGAACTCCGGGCGGCTCGGGGAGATACGTTCTCCCCGACGGTTTCGATTGGGGAACAGATAGGTCTTTTTGGGGCGTCAAGAAGTGGGTTTTCTTTGCAGCTTAAAGACACGATATCCTTTGATACGTCTCTCTGGGAAGAGGAGAAGGTGAACCTGGAAAAGAGCAGGCGGTCCCTTGAGGCGACTCAGGAGGAGGTCAAAAGAAGAGTTGTTGTCGCGTATCTTGAGGTGCTGAGGGGAGAACGCGAACTGGCCCTTGCCCAGAAGAGCCTGGAACTTTCCCGGGAGAAGCTCAGACGCCTTGAGGAAGAATACGGGAAAGGAGAGGCAGCTGCCTTTCTCCTCAAGGAGGTCCAGGGGGAGTGCCGGGAAAAGGAGGCAGTGGTTGCGAGTCTCAAGGCACAGCTGCAACTGTACAAGGAACGATTTTTCGCCCTTCTCGGAGAGGAAATGCAGGGGGACCCCACCTTTGCGCCCCTTCCGGAGTTCTCCCTTTTCCTTCCTGAAGAGGCGCATCTTTCGGATTTTGTGGATATCAGTGATACCCTCGAAGACCTTAAGGGGCAGCAGCAGGTTCTTGAAGCCTCCCTTTTGCGTCTCCGTCGCGCCGAGCGTCCCCACATTGCCCTTGAGGGGACCTATGGGAAAGACGAGTGGTCCTTTTCCACAAAGTACGATTTCTCGCAGAGGTCCCTTGACGTTGTCCTTGAAAGGTCCCTTGCTCTTTCAGGGTCGTCTCCGGAGACCTTTGGTGTTGGTCTTGTGATTTCCTGGGACTTTTCACCGAGCCTTGCGGAGCAGAAAAAGCAGGTTACCCTTAAGAAGGAGATGCTCCTTCTTGACCTTGCAACGGCAAGGCAAAACGTTCTCTTTGACCTTCGGGAGAAGTACCTTGCCGTCTTGAAGGCGCGGGAAATCCTCGAGAGCAAGAAGGCAGTTCTTGAAGCGCAAGAGGAAGCTTTTGCCATCCGCAAGGAGCAGTTCGCCCTGGGAGCTCTTGATGCGGTAACCTTTCTTGAAAGCGAACTGCAGTTCCTTACGGCACAAAAAGAGTACGAAAATGCCCGATATGACCTTCTGGAGAGTTTCCTTGCCTTTTTACGGGCTACTGAAACACCAATTTCCTGGGAAACGCTCTTTGCCCCTCAAGGAGGAGAGAAGGAATGAAAAAGGGCCTTATAGCGACTGTTGTGGGTGTGCTCTGTATTCTCCTTATCCTTGGTGGTTGTGTTCCCCGGCAACAGGGGACATCACCGGCGAAGCCCCAGGCGAATCCCTCCCAGACGGTTCCGGTACGTCGTGGGAAGATTGCCGATACTGTATCAGAACTTGGGACCCTTGAACCCCTCTCTCAGGTGGAGATTATTGCCGAAGAGAGTGGGAAGGTTGCCGAAGTCCTCGTGAAGGAAGGGGATAGAGTCGAAAAAGGACAGCTCCTCCTTCGCCTTGATACTCAGGACCTTGAAATTTCTCGGGACCAGGTTCTCGCGCAGCTCAAATCTGCACAGATTGACCTCAAGGAACTCCTTGCCCAGCCCACAGAGGTTGAGCTTCGCTCTAAGGAGGCTCAGTATACGGAGGCTCTCCTGAGTCTTGAGGAAGCAAAGAGGGCGCTGGCCCGGAATGAGAAACTCTTTGCCCAGGGGGCGATATCGCAGGAAGAGCTTGAAGCGAGCCGGAATGAGGTGACTCGCCGGGAAAAGGCTCTCCTCGTGGCCCAGGCAGAACTCGAAGCAACCCGGAACAAGCCAAAGTCTGAGGATGTGGAGCGGGCAAAGGCAAGGATTGAAGAAATTGAGGCTTCTCTCCGTTCCATAGAGCGGCGCATCGCCAAGGCCGAGATTCGCTCACCGCTTTCTGGTATCGTTCTTGCGGTGAATGTGGAAGAGGGGGATTTCGTCTCGAGCGGCACAAGCGCTTCTGGTGGGACAAGCCCAGTGGTTGTGGCGGACCTCTCCACGATGAAGGTCGACGTACCAGTGAACGAGGTGGACATTCCCCGGGTCAGGGTTGGGCAGAAAGCACGGATTACTCTCGATGCCTTTCCGGGGAAAACCTTTGCAGGGGAAGTTGTTTCCATTGCCTACCAGGGGAGGACTACCGAGAACGTTGTTACGTACGATACCACGGTACACCTTCCGAATCTTGAGGGGCTCCTCCGGGCAGGAATGACTGCCAACGTGGAGATTATTGTTGAAGAGAAGGAGGATGCGCTCCTTGTCCCGGTGAGCGCCATTCGGGAGGAGGGTGGAAAATCCTTCGTTTTCGTGAAGAACCCCCAGGGACAGCCGGAGCGTCGAGAGGTCACCCTCGGGGTGCGGAGCGATACCTTTGTTGAGGTGGTCAAAGGTGTTGAGGAAGGCGAGGAAGTTTTTGTGACACCACCTGAGGAACCTCGGGAAACCCCCTCGCGCAGCGTGCAGATTCGCGTTGGCCCTGGAGGACCTCCACCGGGGAGGTGAAGGAATGCAGCCCCTTATCCAGGTGGAAAACCTCGTAAAGGTATACCGCATGGGAAAGGTTGAGGTTCGAGCACTCCAGGGGGTGACGTTTTCGGTCTTTCCCGGAGAGTTCATCGCCATCATGGGGCCATCAGGCTCGGGGAAGACGACGCTCATGAACATCCTGGGATGTCTTGATACGCCCACTTCGGGACGGTACGTTCTTGATGGCGTTGAAGTGTCGTCGCTGCGGGAGAATCAACTTGCAGCAATTCGGAATCGTAAAATCGGCTTCGTTTTCCAGAACTTTCACCTCCTCCCTCGCCTTACTGCCTTTCAGAATGTGGAACTTCCACTTCTTTATGCGGGAGTCCCGCGGGCTTTACGGGCGCGTAGAGTCCAGGAGCTCCTTAGGCGGGTTGGGCTTGGGGAACGAATGCACCACAGACCGAATGAGCTTTCAGGGGGGCAGATGCAGCGGGTGGCTATTGCAAGGGCTCTTGTGAACGATCCAGCGATTATCCTTGCCGATGAGCCTACGGGGAACCTTGATACCCTCTCTGGGGAAGAAATTATGGCCATTTTCCAGGAACTCAACGAAGATGGGAAGACCATTATCCTGGTTACCCATGAGCGGGATATCGCCCAGCATGCCCGGCGGGTCATCCACTTCCGGGATGGAAGGATTTTGAAAAATGAGGATGTTCTTGACCGGCTTGATGCGAGAAAACTCCTTGAGGAACTGAGGAGAGAGCGAAATGAACCTTACAGAGAGCTTCCAAACAGCCCTCTTTAATCTCCTTGCGAATAAGCTCCGGTCGTTTCTCACCATGCTTGGGGTCATCATTGGAGTGGCAAGCGTCGTGGCTATGGTTGGCCTTGGACAGGGGATGCGGGCTCAGATTGTCTCGGAACTCACGAGTCTCGGTTCCAACATCCTTACTGTGGTTCCAGGAAGGATTCGCCAGGGGCCAGGGAGTTTCTTCATGGCTCGAGGAGGCGGTGATGTTCTGAAGTACGAGCACTTTCGGGAACTCCGGGAGACCCCCTTTCCGGGGATACGGACTGTGACTACTGAGACCATGGCGAGCTTTGTCGTAACCTTTGGTCGGGAGAGTGTTGTGGTGAGTGTGGTGGGGACAACTCCAGAATTTCTCGAGGTTCGAAACTTTACCCTTTTACAGGGCCGTTCTTTCAACGAGTACGATTGCTCCTATTCCCGGAGGGTTGCAGTTTTAGGACACACTGTGGCTCAGGACCTCTTTGGAAATCCTGAGGCCTCCGTAGGGCAGAACATACGTATCGGGCGGAACATCTTTACGGTCGTGGGTGTCCTTGAGCCGAAAACCGCTGGCGGTCAGGATTTAGGGAACCAGATTTTCGTCCCGCTGACGACGCACCAGAGGTACCTGACGGGGAGTCGGTACCTTCGGAACATCATCGTTCAGGTGGATACGAAAGAAAATATTCCCCTTGTTTCCACATGGCTTTCGGACTTCTTCACAAGGAAGGTTGGAGATCCTGAAAAGTTCTCTATCCTCAATCAGCAGGACATTCTGGAAACTGTAGAGAGCATTACCGGATCCGTTACCCTCTTTCTTGCGATTATCGCCGGGATTTCCCTTCTTGTGGGAGGCATTGGCATTATGAATATCATGCTTGTGTCGGTGGCCGAGAGAACCCGGGAAATTGGCCTTCGCAAGGCTATCGGAGCAAGGCCTCGGGATATTCTGCTCCAGTTCCTCCTTGAGTCTTCCCTTTTGAGTCTTGTGGGGGGAGGTGTGGGTATTGTCCTTGGTGTTCTTGCCGGAAGGAGCATGGCTTCCTTTTCCCAGCTCTCTTTCGTTGTGTCGCCTCAGGTTGTGGCTTTAGCGCTTTCTGTATCTCTTGCGGTTGGGCTCTTTTTTGGGATATACCCGGCTCGGCGAGCGAGCCGTCTTGACCCTATTGCAGCACTCCGATACGAGTAAGGAGGGATGAGGATGAGGAAGGTTTTTTGGGTAATCCTGGTGGCGTGGTGCGGTATGCTCCTTGGGTTTTCTGCCTTTGGGGACGAGGCAAAAACTCCCCCTGCTCTTTCCCTTCAGGAGGCGGTTACCCTTGGTCTCCAGGAGAGTCGGGCAATCCGCCGTGCGGAACTCAATGTCAAGCTCCAGGAAGTGGCGTACCGGGAAGGGAAGGCGAATCTCCTGCTCTCTCCTTCCGTGGTCTCTGAGTTGCAGCTTGAGAATGCCTGGCGAAGTGCCCAGCGGAGCTTTGCTCTTTCCAGAATGCAACTCGCCCTGCAAATTGAAGAGGCCTACTACAATGTCCTCAAAGCAGAGCGTGCTCTCAACCTTGCTCAGGAGAACCTGGCGCGCTTAGAGAAGCAGCTTGAAGATGTGCGAATGAAGTTCTCCCTTGGCGTTGTGGCGAAAATCGACGTCCTCCGAAGCGAGCTCGAGGTGGATCGGGCGCGTCTTGAGGTTGAAAGGGCAAAGGAGAACCTTGTGCTTTCCCGCATGAACTTCGGGAGTATCCTTGGGAAGGGCCTTGGGGCACAGTTTACCCTTTCTTCAAGTCTTGAGTTTACC
This sequence comes from Candidatus Caldatribacterium thermophilum, assembly GCA_039638315.1. Lineage (GTDB taxonomy): Bacteria > Atribacterota > Atribacteria > Atribacterales > Caldatribacteriaceae > Caldatribacterium > Caldatribacterium thermophilum. The sequence goes on from JBDIWL010000013.1 coordinate 6,538, forward strand.
CCTGAAACCATGGACCTCGATGCCTGTATTCAATACGCTCTGGAGCACCGTCCTGAGGTGAAGGAAAAGGAGGAAGCTCTTGCGCTTCGAAAGAAAGAACTCGAAGTTATCACTTCCTACACCCCTCCCCTTGAGCGAGAGAAGGCAAAAATCAATCTGGCTATTGCCGAGTTAGAACTTGCCGATGTGAGGGAATCCATCATCCTTGAGGTACGGCAGAGATTCTCTGAACTCCTTGCTGCTCAGAAGAACGTCCCCATTGCTGAAAAGGGTGTTGCTGTTGCCCGGGAAACGCTCAACGTCCAGCGAGCCCGTTTTGAGGCAGGAGTGATAACCCTTCTTGACCTCCTCGATGCACAGAACGACCTCTACGAGGCGGAAAACAATTACCTCCAGGCGGTCTTTGAGTACAACATTGCCCGGGCGAAGTTCTTCAACGCTCTGGGAGCGGACCTTGAGGACCGGGAAAAGCTCGTACAAAAAGAAAATGGCTGAGAGGGGTGGATTCGAACCACCACTACGTGATCCAGAGTCACGTGTCCTACCCTTAGACGACCTCTCAGCAAGAGCGAGAGTATAATACCACAATTTGCCGGGGCTTTCAAGGTGCAGGGTCGTGTCTATTTCTTGCGGTCAAGACGCAAAGGAGACCAAGATGTAGTGTTTTTTGGAAGATTTTTTCGTGATTCCCTTTGCTTTTTCTCGGGAAATAAGATATAATACCAAAAAATGCAGCGGGAATGATGCTTTTGACCGTCCAGAATCTCCAAGAAATTAAAGATTGGATTGGATCCCTCGTTGGACGAGAAGCCATTGTTGAGGTCAACAAGGGGCGCAAAAAGACCATTGTTCGGAAGGGCGTCATAGAGGCGATTTACCCCTTTTTCTTCATCCTCCGGGTGGACGTGGATGGCACCGCCCAGCGCATAGCCTTCAACTACGTCGATATCCTCACGAAAACTGTTGAACTCGAAATCCTTTGATGGAACGGAAGCATCCGTATCCTTTCGAGGTCACCCTCGGGGAAGCGTTAACCATTCAAGAGAGTATTCGCAGGAGCGTCTCCTTTGATTTCCCCCTGAAGGAGGACGATATTACCCTTCTTGCCGGTGTTGACGTCTCCTACACCCGGGGAGGACAGGCTGTAGCTACTGTAGTGGTGCTCCGTTTTCCGTCTCTTGAAGTTGTGGAGGTTGCTTCGGGGACCCACAAGCCTTCCTTCCCTTACGTTCCTGGTTTCCTCTCCTTCCGGGAAGGTCCAGCGATAGAAAAGGCTCTGCAGTGCCTCAGGTGTACTCCCCATATCTTTTTCTTCGATGGCCAGGGTATTGCCCATCCCCGGGGGGTGGGGCTGGCAAGCCACATGGGGGTGCTCTTTGGCCTTGTCTCCATCGGGGTGGCGAAAAAACCCCTTGTTGGTCGTTTTGAGGAGCCCGGGGAAGAACGTGGAGCCTTCAGCTGGCTTGAGTACCAGGGAAAGCGCGTCGGGATAGTGCTCCGGACAAAGGACAGGGTAAAGCCGATCTTTGTCTCTCCGGGGCATCAGATTGACTTCGACCGGGCAAAGGAGTGGGTGCTGAAAACGAGTGGGCGTTTCCGTCTTCCGGAACCCATACGTCTGGCCCATATTATGAGCGAGCGGCTCAAAGAAGGGGGAAAGGGAAATGACGGATCCCTTGGTCTTTGAAGAGGAACCATCAACAGAACACAAAGTGGTCATTACTGTGGTGGGGAAGGACCGTATCGGCATCATTGCGGCCATAACGTCCTGCCTTGCCGAGCACCAGGTGAACATCGAGGATATCACTCAGAAGATTCTTGGAGAGTACTTCACCATGATTCTTGTGGGGGATACCTCGAAATGCCCGGTACCTCTTTCGGAACTCCGGAAAAACCTTGTGAAGCGCGGCGCGGAGGTGGGTGTCCGGGTGTACATGCAGCATGCAAGCATCTTCCGGGCCATGCACCGGATCTGAGGAGATGGTGCCTGTGCTTTTCCACCGCTCAGAGATTCTTGAAACCTTGCGGATGCTTGAGCTTGAGAATCTCGATGTACGCACAGTGACCCTGGGGATTTCTATCCTTGACTGTCGGGGGAGAGATTTTGAGGAAACTATAGAGCGCATTGCAGCGAAAATTCGCCGCTTTGCTTCCTCCCTCAATGCGGTGGCTGATGAGGTCTCAGAGAAATACGGCATTCCCATTGTGAACCGTAGAGTCGCAGTGTCCCCTGTGGCACTCCTCCTCTCTGGGGAGGAGAAGGAGGACGATGTGGTGCGCCTTGCTCAGGTACTTGATGCCACCGCCCGGGACCTTGGCATTGACTTCATTGGGGGGTTCTCCGCTCTTGTCCACAAAGGGGCAACCCGTGGGGATACGCTCCTTATGGAGAGTATCCCTGCCTTTCTCTCCGCCACAGAGCGCATCTGCGCCTCAGTGAATGTTGCTTCAAGCCGCACGGGCATTAACGTCGACGCTATTCTCACCATGGCAAAAGTAGTGCAGGAGACCGCCCTGCGCACTGCTCACCGGGACGGCATAGGATGTGCCAAGCTTGTGGTCTTTGCCAACGCCCCCGAGGACAATCCCTTCATGGCCGGGGCGTTCCACGGGGTTGGGGAACCGGAGGCGGTGGTTAACGTGGGGGTGAGCGGTCCCGGGGTGGTGAAGGAGGTGGTGCGTCGTCACCCGAAGGCGACTCTCGGGGAACTTGCCGAGGTTATTAAGCGGACGGCTTTCAAAATCACCCGGGTTGGAGAGCTCATTGGGAGGGAAGTGGCGGAGAAACTCGGTGTGCCCTTCGGAATCGTGGACCTTTCCCTTGCTCCGACCCCTCGAGTTGGCGATAGTGTGGCCGAAATTCTTGAGGAAATGGGGCTTGAGCGGTGCGGTGCTTTTGGGTCGACCCTTGCTCTTGCCCTTTTGACCGATGCCTGCAAAAAGGGTGGAGCTATGGCCTCCTCTTCTGTGGGGGGCTTGAGTGGAGCATTCATTCCGGTCAGTGAAGACGCCCGGATGAGCGAGGCGGTGGAGGTTGGTGCACTCTCTTTGGAGAAGCTCGAAGCTATGACGAGTGTTTCTTCTGTTGGCCTTGACATGATTGCCATTCCCGGGGATACCCCCTGGGAGACCATTGCCTGTATCATGGCTGATGAAGTGGCCATTGGGGTTATCAATCACAAGACGGTTGGAGTGCGTCTCATTCCTGTTCCTGGGAAAAGGGCAGGAGAAAAGGCTGTTTTTGGGGGGCTTTTGGGGGAAGCGACCATTATCCCGGTGAATGCGTTCCGGGGAGCTCGCTTCATCCTGCGGGGTGGCCGCGTCCCTGCCCCCCTTACAAGCCTCAGGAATTAGCCTTAACCCGCTTTTCTACGAGGTTCATAAGCCCCCCGGCGGCGATAATTTCCTGAAGGAACGGGGGAAATGCCTGAGCCTGGAAGACCTCACCGGTGGTTTCGTTACGGATTTCCCCCGTGGCCAGGTCAATGGAGACCATGTCCCCTTCCCGGATACGCGAGGCAGCCTCTTCCGATTCAAGGATGGGGAGTCCAATGTTTATGGCGTTCCGGAAGAAAATTCGAGCAAAGGATGCGGCAATAACGGCCACAACACCGCATCCCTTGATGGCTAAGGGGGCGTGTTCCCGGGATGAACCGCAACCGAAATTTTTCCCGGCAACGAGAATCGTTGCTCCGGGGGTGACGCGCTCCGGGAATTGGGGATCCAGGCCCTCCATGCAGTGTCTGGCAAGTTCCTTCGGATCGGTACTTGTGAGGTACCGGGCCGGAATGATGACATCAGTATCCACGTTGTCTCCAAAGACCACCGCTTTTCCACGGATCATGGTTTCCACCTCACAGTTTATCTGGAGCAGTGATGTACCCGGCAACGGCAGAACTCGCTGCCACATACGGGTTCACAAGGTACACCTCGCTCGTCTCATGCCCCATCCGGCCGATGAAGTTGCGGTTCGTCGTTGCAGCGCACCGCTCAAAAGAGGCTAAGACTCCAAGATGCCCTCCAAGGCAGGGACCGCAAGAGGGTGGGGCAATGACTCCCCCAGCCTCAAGGAATACCCGGATGAGTCCCTCTTCTTCGGCCTGTCGGAGGACCTTGGGACTTCCAGGGAAGATGAGAAGGCGCACCTTGGGGTGGACCTTTCGTCCCCGGAGCACTGCTGCGGCCATGCGGAGGTCCTCGATGCGACCATTCGTGCAGGAGCCAATGACCACCTGGTCGATTTCGATTTTCGGGATGCCATAGACCGAGCGAGTGTTGCTCGGGAGGTGAGGAAAGGCAACTTGAGGTTCAATAGAGGTGACGTCGATCTCGAAAACGTTCTTCCATTCGGCATCGGGGTCGGAGGTGAAGACCCTCACCGGGCGAGAAGTCCCCGTTTCCCGAACGTAAGCAAGTGTTTTCTCATCTGGAGCGATGATGCCGTTTTTGGCTCCTGCTTCGATAGCCATATTCGTCATGGTGAAGCGCTCATCCATAGAGAGGGAGGAAACCACCGGTCCTGCAAACTCCATGGCGCAGTAGCGGGCTCCATCTACGCCGATTTCCCCAATGATGAAGAGAATGAGGTCCTTCCCGGTGACGAAAGGTCGCCGCTCCCCGGAGAGCACGAACTTCAGCGACTCAGGCACCCGAAGCCACGTTTCCCCAAGAACCCAGGAAGCGGCAAGGTCGGTACTCCCCATGCCCGTGGCAAAAGCTCCTAAGGCTCCATAGGTACAGGTGTGAGAGTCAGCACCGATGACAAGGTCCCCCGGAACGACAAGACCAAGCTCCGGCAGAAGCACGTGCTCTATACCGACAGCACCACCTTCGAAGAAATGGGGAATGCCGTGTTTTTTTGCAAACTCTCTCATGAGCTTCACGTTTTCCGCAGAGGGGATATCCCGGGCAGGGGTGTTGTGGTCGGCAACGAGGACAATGCGCTCTGGATAGGGAATAGTGGTAATACCCCGCTTTTCGAGTTCTTTAATACTCAAAGGGGCGGTGATGTCGTTGGCGAGCATGACATCCACGGTCACCTGGACGAGTTCTCCGGGAAACACCCTCTCTTTTCCCGCGTGAGCAGCGATGATTTTTTCGGTTATCGTCATTCCCATAAGCCTTCAACTCTCCCCGTAGTCTTTCTGTGGATTGAGACGCCGTTTTCGCTGGGCCATCCGATTGATGGCAGAAAGGTACGCCATGACGCTTGCTACCACAACGTCCTGGCTTGAGCCCCGTCCAATGTACTCTTCTTCCCCATCGAGGATCCGGACAATGACCTCTCCGAGCGCTTCTGTGCCACCGCTTATTGACTGCAGGGTGTAGTTGACGAGATTTGAAGAAATACCCAGCATCTTGCTTATCGCCTTGTAGGCAGCATCAACTGGTCCAACACCTGTTGCCACGCCTTCCAGGATTTCCCTGCCGTCTTTCACGAGACGTACCGTAGCAGTAGGGAGGATGTTGTTGCCGCAGCATACATGGACAAAATCGAGGTGGTAGATTTCCTCGGGCTTTGCCACTTCCTCGGAGACAATGGCCTTGAGGTCGTCTTCGGTGATTTCCTTTTTCTGGTCGGCAAGCTGCTTGAAACGCTGGAAGGCCTGATTGAGTTCTTCCTCTGAGAGCTTGTATCCGAGCTCCTCAATTTTCTTGGCAAAGGCGTGGCGCCCAGAGTGCTTCCCAAGAACGAGGACCCGATCTTCGCGGCCGATGAGTTTGGCGTCCATGATTTCATAGGTGAGCTTTTCCTTTAAAACCCCGTCCTGGTGGATTCCCGACTCATGGGCAAAGGCGTTCTGTCCCACAATGGCCTTGTTTGGCTGCACGAGCATTCCGGTTCTCTGGCTCACCAGGCGGCTTGTCCGGTAAATTTCCTGGAAGTTCAGGTTGGTCTCTGCCTGGAAGAAATCACGGCGGACGTAGAGGCTCATGACGATTTCCTCAAGGGCAGCATTTCCAGCTCGTTCCCCAATGCCGTTGATGGTGCACTCCACCTGCCCAGCCCCCGCAAGAACCGCAGCCAGGGAATTGGCTGTAGCCAGGCCGAGGTCATTGTGGCAGTGGACGCTGACTATGACCTTTTCGATGCCTTTCGTGTGTTCAAAGAGGTACTTTATGAGTTCCTGCATTTCAAAAGGTGTGATGTACCCAACAGTGTCAGGAACGTTGATGATGGTTGCCCCGGCCTCAATGACTGCTGCGTACACACGGCTCAAGTACTCCCAGTCCGAGCGAGTGGCGTCTTCGGCAGAGAACTCTACGTCAGGAACGTATTTTTTGGCATACTTTACCGCCCAGACCGCCTGTTCCAGAGCCTCTTCCCGGGAGAGGCGGAGTTTGTGTTTTAAGTGGATATCGGATGTGGCGATAAAGGTGTGGATGATAGGGTGCTCAGCGGGTCGTAAGGATTCCCAGGCGACATCGATATCTTTTTCCTTCGCCCGGGCAAGGGCGCATATGGCTGGTCCTTTGACGTTCTGGGCAACGAGTCGCACTCCTTCTGCATCTCCTGGGGAAGCAATGGGGAAGCCCGCCTCAATGACGTCCACCTGGAGACGGGCAAGCTGCAGGGCAATTTCAAGCTTTTCCTGAGGATTTAAAGCTACCCCCGGGGACTGTTCCCCGTCCCGGAGGGTGGTGTCGAAAATGCGGATACGCCGCATAGTTTCACCCCTCTTTCTTGAGCCAGGGCATCATGCTCCGCAGGGTCTTCCCGACCTTTTCGATGAGGTGTTCAGCATCCTTTTTTCGAAGCGCATTGTATACTGGCCGATTGGCCTGGTTCTCGAGAATCCACTCCCGGGCAAAGGTCCCGTCCTGGATTTCCGCAAGGATTTTCTTCATTTCCTGCTTCACCTGGTCGTTGATGATGCGCGGGCCTCTTGTAAGGTCCCCGTACTCAGCGGTATCGCTTATGACCTGACGCATATGGGCAAGACCACCCTCGTACACGAGGTCCACGATGAGCTTCATCTCGTGGAGGCATTCAAAATACGCAACTTCTGGCTGGTACCCGGCTTCAACAAGCGTCTCAAAGCCCGCCTTGATAAGGGCCGTGAGTCCCCCACAGAGCACCGCCTGCTCCCCGAAAAGGTCGGTCTCAGTTTCCTC
>JBDIWL010000014.1:0-13543 GCA_039638315.1 Candidatus Caldatribacterium thermophilum
AGGAAACTCGGAATGGACGCTCCAAAGGTTGGAAGGAACCTGAGAAAGAGGACATATACCCCTACTCCAAAGGCCCAGGATACAACGGCCTCCCAGACGACACGGGGGCAGTTTTCGTAAAAGTCTGCAATGGTTGCTTTCCTCCGACGGAGCACAAAGTAGTCGGCGGTAACCACACCAAAAAGAGGAGTGAACACCGCCCCGATAAGGAAGAGGAAGCTTTCGTACCTTTCCATGGGAAAAACAAGGGCAAGGAGCGTCCCCAGGGCACCGAAGAGCACCGTAGCAAGCTTTTCCTTAACCTTCGGGTACACGTTGAGAAAGGAAATAGCGGCGGAGTAAATATCAAGAAAGGTGGTCGTGAAGGTGGAAAAGAGAACAATGAGTAGAGCCACAAGGCCAAGGCGAAGAGCCACCATAGCCGGCAAGGGATCGGCCTGGCCTGTGGTCAGAGCACTCACAAGACCCACTGTGTACATCCAAGAACTGGCCACAAAGTACCCCCACCATGTCCCCCAGAAAGCCTCCCTGGTGCTCCGGGCGAAACGAGTGTAATCGGCCACAAGGGGGAGCCAGGAAATGGGCATGGCCACAACAAGGTCGAATCCAGCTCCCCAGGGAAGGGAGCCGTCTCCTCTCAAGCGGAGAAGTTCCGCCAAAGAAACACCTCGCAAGGCGACAAAGGTCATAACTCCAGAAAGGACAGAAAGAGCAATCACAGCGGCCCGCTGCATCCACTGCCACCAGGACGTTTCAAGGAGTGCCCAGAAAGTGCTCACCACACCTGCAACGATGAGAAGCATTCGGAAGCTCGAAAAGCCAAAGAGGGACTGAATAATTGCATCCCCTGCCTTAGCGCATATGATGACCATAACAGCTGTCCAGCCAATAAGCTGCAAGACGTTCAAAAACGATGCAAGGTACGAACCCCACTTGCCGAAGGCAAGCCGAACAGATACCATGGCGGGAACACCGAAATCGCTTCCGAGCACACCCCCGAGGGCAAAGGGGGTATTGCCCACAAGATGCCCAAAGAGAATGGCAAGCACTCCTCCTATAAAACCTAAAGGGGCGAGGATGCTTCCTGCCCAGATTTCTGAAACCGCCACTGCAGCACCAACCCAGAGGAGAAAGAAATCCAGTCCGGAGAGACGTCGCTTTTCCTGCGGCACTGGACGAAGGGAGTCTAACACCTTGGACACTCCTCCCCAAAGAGAACCGCATTGCGCCACACACGACGGAGAACCTTAACAAGGAAAACGCCAAGCACGCTTCCCGGAACACTACTCATGAGAAAGGCAACCTGGAAGAAGAGGAATGTTCCCCCTTTTCCCACAAGGGGAGCCACAAGGTAAGCGCTCAACGCTGCCCCCACAACCCCCGTTCCCAGGGGCTCAAAAAACCCTGCAAAGTCCCTCTTGAGGAAATAATATGCAAGCCCAACGCATACCACCCCAGGAATCCCCCCAGGGAGCGCAAAAATCGTTCCTGTGCCGAGGAGGATGCGAAGAGTTCCCGAAAGCGCAGCAGCAAGAGCTCCATACCATGGACCAATGGTGATTCCTGCGAGGACATTGATGGCATGTTGAAAGGGGAAGACCTTCGTGGGACCCACAGGGATATGGAAACCCGAGGCCACCACCGCAAGGGCAGCAAAAAGACCCGCGTAGAGGAACCGCTTCATTGTGCTCACCTCCAAAAAAAAGCCATCTGCCAGGACGGCAGATGGCTCATGTGCTCAGCCAACTCCCTACGCTGGCATTAACCAGATCAGGTTCGAAGGGTCGAGAGCTTGCGCTCTCCTCTCAGCCCCGCACTATGGGGCTCCCCCGGCTTTCTCTATTCACCTGTCATTTCCATTATACCCTATTTGTCAACCCTCAAGGTTCACCACAACTTTTATAGACTCCGCCTTGTGCTCGTGGGCAAAAAGGAGCGCTTCCTGTGTTTTCTCCAGGGGAAAACGATGCGTTATAAGAGTTTTGAGATTAACCCGGCCACTATTCACAAGGTCGACACAACCTTTGTACATGTTTGCGTAGCGGAAGACTCCCAAGACATCAAGCTCCTTATCGAGGATTTTGATAATCCCAAAGTCGAAATGGGTCATTGAGGGAAGACCAACGAGAACAACCTTGCCGCCTCTTTTAGCAAGTTCCACAGTCATCTGTGCCGTTTGCACGCTTCCCGCTGTTTCAAAAACAACGTCAGCTCCCTTTCCCCCTGTGAGGGAAAGAACAGCCTGTCGCACGTCCTCGCGGGTAGCGTGCACCACGTGCTTTGCCCCAAGTTCCTTAGCCTTTGCAAGACGCATATCCACAATGTCCACTGCAATAATCTCAGTGATCCCCCGAACAGAAAGCGCCTGGATGGTAACAAGCCCAATTGGGCCACTTCCAAGAACAAGAGCCACATCTCCAGGCTTTGCCTGTGCCCGGTGCACCGCGTACATTCCCACTGCAAAGGGCTCGACAAGCGCTGCTTCCTCAAAGCTCACTCCCTCCGCAATGGGGTAGGTGAAGTGTGCTGGATGTACAACGTATTCACAAAACGTCCCGTTCACCGGAGGCGTAGCCCAAAACACCACGTGGGGACAGAGGTTGTACCTTCCCAGACGACAGAACTCGCACTTTCCACAGGGAATACCAGGCTCCATGGTGACCCGATCCCCAGGCTTGAGATGGGTCACTCCCTTCCCCACCTCGACAACTTCCCCGGAGCACTCATGGCCAAGAATAAAGGGGGGCTGCACCACGAAGTCCCCAATGCGTCCCTCAACGAAGTAATGCACATCGGACCCACAGACACCGACGCTGCGAATCCTGATGAGCACCTCACCCTCTCGAGGAACGGGGGTTGGAAGTTCCTCGATTTCAATGTGTCGCAGGCCTTTCATAACCGCTGCCTTCATAGGTAACCTCCTCTCATCCCAGAGCTTCGATAATTTTCTGCACGAGGAAAGCTTCAGGGACAGCTCCTTCAATAGCCACCGTTTCGTTAATCACAATCTTTGGAACTGCCCGCACACCATACCGGTAGGCAAGATGGGGGAACTCGAGGATTTCCACCATACTTGACGAAACCCGCTCACCTTCAAGAGCCATTTTGTGACTCAAAACGACCGCCTGCGGGCAGAAAGGACAAGTGGGCGTCACAAAAACCTGAATATGGACATCTCTTGTCAGCGTCTTGAGGAACGCTTTAGTGCTCTCAGAGAGGTCGGTCGTCCCCCGGGAAACACAAGCTAAGGTCTCCACAAATCCTGAGAACTCGTACCCCGAGGGAATACCAAAAAAGCGTATACCATAGTCCCTTTCTCCCTCTACGGTAAAAGCGGGAATCTTGTCGATGCGAAACGCCAAAGCGGTATCCTTCTCCAGGAGAAAATTGTGCGTGACAAGGGAAAGGAGTGGGGAAAGTGCAGCAACCTCCTCAAGGAGCATTCGCACATCACGACACGTGGCGCACTCAAGTTCCTGCGTGAAAAAACGAAGGGTCACAGGACGTACAAGGTTCTCACGAAGGTATGCCTCAAGAGCCCTGCGATCCTTATCTTCGAGAAACATGGTCGCACCCCCTATCCAAAAAGACCTTCAAATTTCCGCTGGAAGCCAGGGAGGTTCTCGATATCTCCCCCTGGGCAGCGCTCCGCAAAGCGGAGCACCCCGTGGGCATCGATCAGGAACACCGCCCATTCGGCAAGACCATTACCACCAAGAACACCAAAGGCCTTCGTCACCTCAAGGAAAACATCGCTGTACAGGGGGAAAGGGAGAGAAAATCGGTTCTGGAACTCCCGATGGGTGAAGATGCTGTCGGTACTGATTCCGATGAAAAGGCCACCTCGCTCCTCCACCCTCTTTGCCCACTCCCGGTACCTTGGAAGGAAATTCACGCTGCGGGGGCTGAAACTTGAGTCAAAAAACAAAAGAAGCGAAGGTCTGCCCTTTATGATTTGTCCAAGAGAGAGAACATTTCCTGAACTGTCCACAAGCCACCCATCAGGGTGCGGCTCGTTGAGTCGTGGTCGACTCCTCCAGAGAAAAGCAAGAACCTCTCGCATGAACAGAGGCAACTCACTCGGCCCACGAGCGGTGATAATGTTCCCATCGACCACCACCGGGGCATCGATGAACTCGCCCCCGGCGTTATTGACGTCATCTCGAAGGGAAATGAGCCCGGTGATGCGCTTTCCCCGGACAATATCCGCGGAAATGAGCACCCAGGGCCCCCGAGAAAGGGAACCGATGAGTTTCCCCTGCTGGTACATCTCCCGCACAAGATGCGTCACCACCGGGAGCCGGCGAAGGTAGTCGGGAGCAAAGCCACCAGGAATGATGACTCCGTCGAAATCCTTCGGGGATACGGAAGACGTCACCATTTCCGCCTTCGCAGGAAACCCATGACGACCAAGGAAGGTCTCCTCAAGTCCAGGACCTACAAGCTTAGCCTCTATGCCCTCTTCCTGGAGACGCAAGAGCGGATACCAGAGTTCGAGTTCCTGGTACTGGTTCTCTACGAGAATAATAATGCGCCGGCGACTCATACTCTGGCTGTCCCCCTCAAAATCTCTTCCTTGAGCGTACTCAGTCGGACGAAGTGTCGCTTCTCTTCCGCAATGACTTCCTCAACCCACTGCCTCTTTTCTGGGGCAACGAAGGGGAGAAAACTCTGGTAAAAGAGAATGCTTTCCTTTTCCACCTGAATACCAGTGTCCAGAGCTTCAGAGACTCCAAGGATTTCTGTGTTCACCTCGCCATTGAGAACCCTGCGAAGCACCCCGCTTTCCACAATGGTGCCAAGGTACCGAGAGGCCTCTTCGTCCATATCGAGAAAGACTTCCGGAACCTTTCCAAGGAGTTCCGAAAAAATCTCCAGGTGCCGTCTCTCCTCGTCAGCAAGAAATCGAAAAACCCTCTTTCCCTCCTCTACATGGGTTTGCTTCTCCAGGCCTTCATAGAAGGCAATACCCCGTCGCTCAAGCTCTGTGGCCATAGTAAGAATCTCCTTTGGGGAGAAGCGTAACGCCACGAAGCACCACCTCCCTTGGGTACTTTTTTATTGTACCATTCCTGATATAATGAAAAAGGTGACGCCTATGGGAGAGGTACGACCTCCACAACCGGTAAAGCTTTTCGTTGCCACGCTCTACGAAGATGAGGCCATTCTTGCCTTGGTTACCCCTCGTCTCACTGAGCGCCTTGGTGCCATTGAGTGGCAAAGCGACCCCATTCCATTCACCTACACCGACTACTACCGTGACATCGGCGAAAGGCTCTTCCGGGTCTTCCTTGTGTTTCAGGACCTTGTAGACCCTGGGATTCTTCCCGACGTCAAGCTCTTCACCAATGAACTTGAGAGCACCACCGCCGATGCAACCCATCCCCGTCGCATCAACCTCGACCCCGGGTACTTCGACGGAGGAAAAATCGTTCTTGCCACCACAAAGAACTTCTCCCACCGGGTGTACATTGGCAAAGGCATCTATGCTGAAGCAACCATCAAGTGGGAAAAGGGCGACTTCCGACCTTTCCCGTACACTTACCCGGATTACCAGAGCGAAGCGTATCGACCGGTCCTGCGAAAAATCCGCGACCTCTACCGGGCCTCTCTTAAGGCTCTATCCTCAAACCCAAAGAGCGCCTGATACAGGGGATGGGAACGGAGCAGTACCTCGTGCGTTCCTTCTCCTTGCACTTCCCCATCGGCAACAATGACAATCCGATCGAGATCCTTCACCATGCGCAGTGAATGAGCCACAATAATAACCGTTTTGTCCGCCTCAACCTGGGAGATAGTTTCCAAGATGTACCGCTCCGACTCAGGGTCAAGGTTAGAGGTCGCCTCATCAAAAACGAGAATCGGAGGATTTTTGAGGAACGCCCGGGCGATGGCAATGCGCTGCCTCTGTCCTCCGGAAAGCCGACACCCTCCTTCCCCCACATCAGTGTCGTACCCATGCTCAAGTTGCACGATGAACTCATGGGCTCGTGCCTTCAGGGAGGCTTTGAGTACCTCCTCTTCTGAGGCGTTGAGATTCCCATAGAGAATATTTTCCCGAACCGTTCCTCCAAGAACAAGGGCATCCTGGAGCACTACGCCAATGAGGTTGCGCAGCGACGAGAGTTTAATGTTCCGAATATCTATCCCGTCGATCTCTACACTCCCCGAATCGGGATCGTAGAAACGAAGGAGAAGGTTGATAATCGTGCTCTTTCCAGCTCCACTTGGGCCAACAATGCCAACTTTTTCACCTTTGCGAATCTCCAGAGAGAAATTCTTGAGAATTTTCTCCCCCCGGTACGAGAAGGAGACGTTCCGGAAACGAATCGCCTCTCTGAACTCCGTTACCTCTATTCCCTCCGCAACATCGGGAACACGGGGTGCCGTGTCAAGGAACTCGAAAATCCGCTCAAGGGACGCAAGACCCTGCTGGAGGAGCTGAAAAGCTGAAGAAAAACGAGACAAGGGCGAAGAAGCAATGACCAGGTAGCCCAAGAAGGCAATGAGTTCCCCAGGGGTGAGTACGCCCCGAATGACCTCTCGCCCCCCGTACCATATGACCGCCGTTACACCACAGGAAGCAACGAGCTCCACAAGGGGATTGAAAAGAGCTCTCGCCTTGGCCTGTTTCATGGCAAGATAGAAATTCATCTCGTTCTCCTGCTCGAATTTTTCCACTTCATATCGCCCACTCACATAGGACTGAATAACCTTGATACCAGTAACCGTACGCTCAACAAGAGAGGTCAAGGTAGCAACACGGTTTTGGAGGAGATGGGAAAAACTCCGAATGCGCTTTCCAAGAATGTCCACACAAATCCCCACAAGGGGGAAGACGATAACTGAAAGGAGAGCGAGTTTCCAGTGGATGAAAAAGAGGAATACCACAGAACCCACAAAGAGGAGGAGATCCATGAACATGGTCACGAAAGCACTGGAAAAGAAATTCTGCAAAACCGCAATATCGCTCGTCATCCGGGAAATAATTTCTCCCGGGGGGTTTTCCTGGAAAAAGGCCACTGAGAGGCTGTGGAGGTGCTGGTAGAGCTCTGACCGGAGCCGCGTGATGACCCGAAACCCTGCAAGGGACACCCAGAAACTCTGTACGTAGGAAGCCACTCCCTTGACAAAGAAAATGCCGACAACTCCCAGAGCGATGAACACAAGGAGCCTGAGGTCTTTGGCAATGAGCGCCCGGTCGATGGTGTTCTGCACAAGCCAGGGGAGAGCAAGATTGAGAAGGGTTCCAAGAATTGCAAGGAGAAGGGCACCAAAAATGTACTTCCAGTAAGGAGAGAGGTACCTCAAAAGACGCGTAAAATGCCCCTTACCTTTCCGCATAGAGCTCTTCCAAAACATAAGCGACAAGCCTCTCCGCTGCACCTCCCGGAAAGTCCTCCATAGGGAAATCTGGAAGTTCAGCCTCAAGGAGCCGTGCAATCGCCTCCACAACCTGGTCAACCGTAACATCTCCCCGGAGCTCAGGGAGCACACCTCTCCCGAGAACTCTGTTTGGGAGAGCCAAAAATTCCTGGGAACGAACCATCTTTGCAACTACCCTCCGCTTCACTATTCTACCCCAAAGGGGTACTTTCCCCAAAATCCCCCAAATCCCTAAAACCGGGACTTCCGAGAGACCCTCCCTCCAGAGCGGCACAAGCACAAGACCCCGTTTCCTCCGGTACAGAATCTCAAAGTTATTCGAGCCCGGGACAGCGACCACTACGTCAGCAGAGGCAATGCACTGTGAAGTCCTGCCGAAAAAGGGGAGGAAAATCTGGGTTGCTTCCTGGAAATAGGGTATCCTGCTCTCTTCAAGAGGAGCAGGAAAGGCAAGAAGAAAAATCCCCCGAGGGAAGCGCATCAAAAGCTCCTCTGCACACTGTCTGAAAAAGGGCAAAAGATACCGGTAGGCAAAGGGGCGGCTTCCGGGGAGAAAGCAAAAGCATGGGGCGCCTGATGGAAGGTCTAAAGTTTCAGAATGACGATCCACAAAGGACTTGAGGAGATCCCCAAGAAAGACCTTGTCTTGAAAAGAAACAGTGTGGAAATCCCTGAAAAAACGGGCGAAGTACCGATCCACTCCCCGGAGACGACGGGGATACCCATCATACACCCACAGGGGATATCCACTTCGCCATTTCAGAAGGCGGGCATACACAAGGTCCCCACCCATGAAGAGGACAAGACCCTGCCGGGGGAAGCGAACCGGATACCTTCCAAGACAGAAAGCCACCGTCTCCAGAGGACCAAAAACTCTCTCCACAAGGGGTAAATGTGCAACGGCCTTCTCCTCCCATCCACCCCTGAACTGACATGGTGGGGTGAATACCCAGACACGGGGTGGAAAAGAAGAGGTCTCGGCAAGGACCTCAAGAAATGGCGTGAGCCAGTACGAGATCTCCCCGGGGCTATTTGCCGTCACGATGAGGAGGGGGCGTTCGTCACAGGTAATGGGAAATCACCTCAACAGTCCTCTCAAAGGTTTTCCCATCCCCAAGGCAGTTTTTCACTGCTTCTGCCCACACCTCTGCCCTCCGGGATGCCGCAACGTCAGAGAGCATGTGCGTCACTGTGGTGAAGAGCGCAGCAGAAGTGAATCTCCCCTGCACAAGTTCTGGAGCAATTTCTCTGCCAAGAAGGATATTCGGGAGGCCAATATGGGACCCCTGAAAGAACAGGCGCCCGAGGAGAAAGGTCATCCAGGATGTTCGGTACACGATAACCTGTGGAACTCCCCCAAGAGCCACCTCAAGGGTAACCGTCCCGGAGGTAGATATGGCAAGCGCTGCCTCTCCAAGAAGGGGGTACAGCGCCTCCCAGTCCACAACGGTAAGGGGAAGAGATTTTCCTTCTTTCTCAAGGAAAGGTCGCAGAGACGAGGAGGCAGAAACGAGAAAAAAACGGTACCCGGAAAAGTGCATTCCGTAACGGATAAGGAACTCGCGAAAGACAGGGAAAAAGGCTGTAACCTCGTTTTTCCGACTCCCAGGGAGCACAAGGATGACCCGGGGATTTGGATTTCTTGGTGGAATTTTCCCTTCCGTAAGCACCCGCAGGGGATGCCCAACCCAGATTGCCTTAGCCTTGCCCCCTGTAAAGTACCTTCCCTCCCAGGGGAAAAGGTAGAGGATGTAGTCGGCACGGGAGGCAAGGAATCTTCCCCGCCACCGCCCCCAGGCCCAAACCTGGGGAGGAGCAAAGTACACCACAGGAATACCGCGCTGGGCACAGAAACGTACAAGCGGGAGATTGAACCCCGGGTTGTCGATAGCAAGGAGCACCGCTGGTTGTTCCCTTACAAGGAACTTCCGTACACGGTCCCAGGTTGTTTTCCAGAAGGAAAATGCCCGCAGCGCTTCCGAAAACCCCACGAGGGAGCGGGAAACGGTATTTTCAAGAAGATGCGCTCCGCTTTTCGCACTCTCTTCTCCACCAAGAGCCACAATCGAAACTTCTGGAAAACGTTCCCGAAGGAGCCGAACAATATGCGACGCCCATCGATCTCCAGAGACATCACCACAGGAGAGAAAAACCATCTTCTTCATTGCGCCACACCAAGCACGGTCACCCCAAAGCGCTCAGAGAGCTCTCGAATTTCCTCCTGATCCACAAGGAGCGTTTTTCCACTTTCCAGAGCAATGAGCCTCCCCCCTCCTTCTCCAACGAGACGGACAGTCTCTGCTCCGATTGTGGGAATATCCACAAGAAAGTTCTGATGGCTCCGGGCAACCTTGACTACAATACCACCTCGGGCAAGGGCAAGACCCCTCTTTATGGTGGCATCCGTACCCTCAGCTCCTTCGAGGGCCACAACGGTACCCCGTTTCACCACAACCGTCTGACCAATTTCCTCATCCGCAAGAAAACGGGCGATGCGAAAGCCGTACTGGATGTCCTGCCACTCTTCCTCGGTAGGAGGAGGACCAAAAAGAATGCCCTCCCTCGTGACCAGAGTTTTGAGAAAAAGAAAAGGCGAAATCACCTTTACGCCTCGATTCGCAAAAAGCCGAATACACTCTTCTATGATGTCCCGATCTCGTAAGCTCCGGCAGAGGGCGAAAAAAGAAGAGGTTTCGGAAGCAAAGACGTGTATTTTGGGGACTTTCCCTGCAAGGCACAGTGTCTCTGGTTTCTCCCTTTCAAGAATTCCAGAAAGCTCTTCAAAGGAAAGGTGCTCGAGCAGGTACTCGGGGGAAAGCTGCGGATGGAACTGAAAGAGACGACAGGAGACCACAACAACCTCAAAGGTCTTTGCTGCTTCTTTTCTGATGAGAACCGGAAGAACACCTTCACCAGCCAGAAGGAGCATCTTCAAGGTCGCAAACCCCTTCCCTTACCCATCGAGCAATACCGCGTTTTGTCTGGCGCAGGAAGAGAAGAATTTCCTGAACCACCTCAGGATCAAAGTCTTTTCCCTCGATTTCCTCTATCGCCTTTTGCAAAGGTCTTCCACTGCGGAAAAGAAAACGGTACACCTGGGCAATGCTCTCCCGCTTCTTTGGGGAAATGCCCCGCCGTCGCATGCCAACCCGGTTCAGTCCGAATATGCGTGCCGGATGCCCATCCGCAAGGGCATAGGGAGGAATATCCATGACAACTTTCGAAAGTCCCCCCACCATAGCAAGCTTCCCAATGCGTACGAACTGATGCACCCCCACAAATCCACTCAGCGTTGCCCAATCCTCAACAGTGACGTACCCAGCAAGGCTTGCACCATTTGCCATAGTCACCTCGTTTCCTACGAAACAATTATGGGCAATGTGACAGTAAGCCATAATAAAACAGGACTTTCCAATATGAGTGACCTTCCCCTCTCCAGTAGCTCGGTGCACAGTCACAAATTCCCGAAGAACCGTGCCTTCTCCAATGACCACACCACTCTCTTCGCCCCGAAAGGCAACATCCTGGGGAGGAGTTCCAATAACTGCGTGGTGTCCAATAACACAAAAAGGGCCAACCTCTACCCTTCCCTCAAGAACCGCGAAAGGACCAATCCGCGTTCCATCACCTACAGTGACCTTCCCACGAATAACAACATAAGGTCCTATTTCCACGTCCTTTCCAATCTGCGCTTCAGGATCGATAAGAGCTGTTCTGTCGATCCCCATGGTTCACTTCCTCCCAGAGTATCCTCACCATTTCATGATTCAATGCATGTCCCGAACGAAGCCCCAGGAATCCCCCCTGAACCCGAACCCCAAGGAGCATAAGGTCTCCAAGGAGATCGAGAATCTTGTGAGCACAAGCCTCACAGGGCAAGCGAAGAACTCGATGCCCAAGACCAGAAGCATCAAGAAGCAGAGCCGCGTCTCGAACACCCCTCCCAAGACCCTGCCGTTCCAATTCTTCCTTCTCCCAGGAAAAGGCAAAGGTCCTGGCTTCGGCAACAGCCCCAAGCATTTCTCCTTCCCGAAGGGTTAGTCCCTGGAGGAACTCCCCAAGAACCGTGCCATCGAGAATATACGCTACCCTGAACTCTGGAGCGGGAAAGGCAAAAAGGTACCTTTCTCCAGACCCTACAGCAAGTACCCGACGAATGCAAAAAACCTTCCGCTCAGCCCTCTGTTCCCGTATCCCTGCCTGCGCGAAAGCCTGCATCCAGTGGAGCGCACTGCCATCACCTGCAGGGAGTTCCTCCCCTTCCACGACAACCTCAAGGTTATCGATCCCAGCAACCCAGCACGCTCCCAGAAAGTGCTCGATCGTCGCCACAGATGCTTCGCCATTTTGCAGGACACTGGATCGAGGACCCAAAGCAGCATATGGGAAAAGCGCAGGAATAACTTTCTCCTTCCCATGCCATACAACACGGAAGAGAATACCCCTGCAGGGTTCCCCAGGATACAACCTGACCCGACTGGGTTTACCACTATGAAGACCATACCCTGAGAGCGTTACCGAACGCTCAATAGTGCGCTGGAAGGAAGCTACGCTCATTCTCCAAGAAGTTTTCGAACACGTTCTTCAAGGCTCTTAAGCCTCTGCCACATTTCTGGGAGCTTCCGAACGAAAGCCCGTTCCCTGAGTTCCTGAGAGTGTTCCTGCGCAGGGAATCCGGAAACCATCTTCCCAGGAGGTACTTCAGTCGTTACCCCGGCTCGGGCTGCAATCCGAGCACCCCTGCCAACCCGGCAGTGGTCGATAATTCCTGCTTGCCCACCAATGATAACTTCATCACCAATAACACTACTCCCTGCAACTCCCGACTGGGCAACGATAATGCTGTGTGCCCCTATGGAAACATTGTGGGCAATCATGACCAGGTTATCAATTTTTGTCCCTTGCCCAATACGGGTGCACCCAAGGGTCGCCCGATCGATGGTTGCATTGGCGCCAATCTCGACGTCATCCTCAATAATGACCCGCCCAACCTGGGGGATTTTCTCGTACCTTCCCGCAGCCCACTCGTATCCGAACCCATCAGCCCCTACCACAACCCCGCTGTGGAGAATGACCCTGTTCCCTATGATGCAGTGTTCCCGCACTACAACCTGGGGATAGAGAAGGCAGTCATCGCCTATGTGCACGCCTCTACCAACGTAAACCTGAGGGAAGATGCACGTTCGATCCCCTATGGAAGCATCCTCTTCGATGACCGCAAAAGGGCCAACCGCAACATCGCGGCCAAGCTTGGCCCGGGGATGTACAAAAGCCAGAGGGTGAATCCCTACAGGGGGACGGAAAGGCGGAAAGAAAAGGGGGAGTACCCGTGCAAAGGCAAGTCGCGGATTGGCAACCTCAAGAACAAACTTCCCTTCGAGGTCCTTCCGTGCACCCCTTCCTGCCACAACTGCCCTTGCCCGGGATGCGAGAACCTCGGTAAGTAAACGATTGTCGAAAAGGAAAACGAGGTCGTGCTCCTCCGCATCACGAGGCTCCCGAACTCCCTGCACTACGAATTCAGGATCCCCGAAGAGTTCTCCCCCAAGGTGTGCTGTAAGGTCACCGAGTCGCAAAAAACTCACTTCTTCTCTTTTGCCGCCACGATGTTCTGGAGTTCCTGAATGACTGCGTCAGTAATATCCGTGCCACCGTAGAGCACAAGGGGCATCTCCAGTACCTCTTTTTGATTCACCGGGATGCGAAGGGTACTGCGAATGACAAGGGCAAGCTGCATCGATTCAGCAACCTTCCGGATGGCGGCAATAACGTCACCGTACCGCTCCTCAATGAGAGTTTGCCGCTCCTTAAGCATGGCGTCCCGCACCGGTGCCCATGCGGCATTCATTTCTTCTTCGAGCTTTTGCACTTCCTCCCGGGTCTTCCCTTTCCCCTTCTCATTGAGTTCCTGCTGTCGCTTCTGGTACTCTTCAGCAATCTTCTTCTCCACCTCGGCAATTTTGGTGGTGTTTGGATGGGCATCGAAAACCTTGTTAATGTCCACGATACCGATGGTCACAGATGGAGAAGGCGTGGGTGTCGCCTTTTTGGTCTGTGCAAAAGAGGGGACGCCTACGCAGGCCACAAGGAACATGACACTCAGGACGTAGAGGATACTCTTCCTCATGGTTTCTCTCCTTTCCCGCTAAAATGTCTG
>JBDIWL010000015.1:0-13370 GCA_039638315.1 Candidatus Caldatribacterium thermophilum
ACAAGAACCTCCCCCACGAGGAGTTTCCGATGGCAACGCGATGGATCCTCCTCGCTACAGAGGAGCACCAGACGGTGCTTTTCTGCCAGACGCTTCACCTCTTCTATGCCCTTTCGAAAACGTGGAGATTGTTGCAATACGTTGTAGTCAACTGTGCCATCCGGCCGGTAGTACTCCTTCTCCTTTGGCCTTCCCCCCAGGTACGCACCAAGGAAGAGGTACCCAATGCCTGCCTGGGGGAGGTGCTCAGCAAGGAACCTCCGGTTGAAATGAGACACATAGCGGGAATAGGGCTGAGACCGAACATCGACCACAAGGGTAATATCGTGTTTCTTGAGAAGTTCCAGGAACTCCTGGAAAGAATGATTCGAATGACCAATGGTGAACATTACAGGCACCGCATCACACCTCTTTTCAAGGTGTACAATACCATACCCCGTGTTCAGGCTAAAGTCCATAGGGTAACAACCCTATGGAATTTCCTGCCTTTACCTCATGCGAATAGGGGGAAATAGGTGGTACGATCCTCTTTGCGCCTTGAGGCTTTTACGGCATAATACAGTCAGAAACCCGGAAAAGAGGGGGGTTCCTGGTGCGAACCATTCTCAACACGGTCGGTACATCCCTTCTCAAAAACGCAGCATTCTCTGGAAAACCCACGGTTCCTGACCTTGTACGCTTCCTCAAGATGACCGACCCGAAAAAGGCTTCTGCTGAAACGCACGCTCTGCGTCATATCATGCGGGAAGACGACGCCCTGGTCTTCCTCCATTCGGAAACCGAGGACGGCGCACTCTGTGCTCAGGCCCTGGCAGTGTACTACGAGGATAAGGGCCATGAGGTGCGGACCGTCCTTGTGAAGGACCTTTCTTACCGCGAAACGGATTTCCGCCTCCGTGGTCTCCGCTCCCTTGTGGGAAAACTCTTTGCGTGTATCCGGGAAGAAAAGCAGAAAGGTCGGGAAGTCCTTATTAACGCCACAGGAGGTTTCAAGGCAGAAGGAGCATACGCAACCCTTGTCGGACTCCTCTGCAATATCCCTGTGTACTACATCCATGAGATTTTCCAGGAAATCATCCCCATGCCACCCCTCCCCATCGACTGGGATTACTCTTACATCGCTGAACATGAAGAAATCCTCGAATTCCTTTCCCAGGACCTTCGTACCCGTTTCGAATTCAGGGAGCAATTCCCGAAAATCCCCAAGGAGATCCATACGCTCCTCGAGGAGGAAGAAAACTACGTTTTCCTCTCCCCAGCAGGAGAAGCTCTGTTCCAGGCGTACCGTACTAAGCTCGAGCAGGCTCCGCGTATCCCCGTGTACTTTTCAAAACGTGCCCTTGAGTGGTACGAAAAAGCCGATACCACCATACGGGAAAACGTGCGGCGGATTCTCCGGAAACTCCTCCTCCCTGAAGTTCGCCGCAACGGCGCAAAGAAGCTCAAGGACCCCCGGTGCTTTGTGTATCCCCAGGGCCACCGGGACGAGCGGGTGTTCTTCTGTGAGGAAGACGAAAAAATCGTGGTTTGCGCCCTTGCCAGGCATAGCGACAAAAGCTACGACAAACTGCTCCAATCTGGGCTTCCCTGTGGCAAAAAGGGCACCCTCATTCCCTTTACAGAGCCCCTGTGAAAGGAGGGAAAACGGTGCTTGGCGAAGAATTCCCCCGCTGGGCTCGGGAAATCTCAAGGTTCCTCAGCATCAAATCGCAATTCGTCCTCTGGGGGAACATTTACGACGTCTTCCCCTTTCCTCTTGCCGATGGCACTCATGCCATGTACCCTCTTCCCCAGTACATTACGAAAATCCTCACCGAGCGCGAAGGGTACGACCGGATTGTCCAGTACGACCGGACCGATGGCTTTGAAGTCCTCTTTGGCAGGAAAGAGGACGTTGCTGGTCTCCTTGGCGAACCCTGGGAAGGGCCACGTCTCCTTGTCCCTCTTGGGAGGGCAGCAGAGTACATAGAGCGTATCCTCAGGGACCAGTCAGCCCACACCGCTATTTTCCTCTCCTTTGCTTCCCGGTACACCCAGGACCCAACGCGCCTTGGGGACATGGATGAACTCCCCTTTTTCAGCAGGCTCCAGAAGCTCTGCTACGAGGTAAAGCCCTTTGTCCTCCAGGGGAAGGACGCCACACCCCGGATGAATACCATCATTTGGTTCTCCGAAAAGCTCAATGACCTCCCACCTTTCCTGACGGTCGATAACCCCCGTCTCAAGGTCATCGGTATTCCCAAGCCCGACAGCGAAATCCGCTCCCTCATTGTGGAAGAGCTGAGTCGAAGCTTCCCCGATGTGGCGGCACTCCCCCCTGAGGAGCGGAAACGGTACGCAGGGATTTTTGTGGACCAGACGGAACGACTCTTTGCCCGGGATATCGTCGCCATAGCCCAGTTCATGCATCGGGAAAGTATTCCCTTCTCCCGGGTTGCCGACGCCATTCGAGGGTACAAGCTCGGGATTGTGGAGAACCGCTGGGCGAAAATCCCAAGGGAAAAGCTCGACCGGGTGGTGGAAGAGCTTGAGAAACGGGTCAAGGGGCAGCGCCAGGCAGTCCTTGCAGCTGCCGACGTCATCAAAAGGGCCTGGCTGGGTTTAAGCGGTGCACAGCATGCCCAGGTCTCTTCAAAACCAAAGGGCGTGCTCTTTTTCGCCGGACCAACGGGGGTGGGGAAG
The DNA here is from genome assembly GCA_039638315.1 of Candidatus Caldatribacterium thermophilum. Classification (GTDB taxonomy): domain Bacteria; phylum Atribacterota; class Atribacteria; order Atribacterales; family Caldatribacteriaceae; genus Caldatribacterium; species Caldatribacterium thermophilum. Next base: position 2,683 of record JBDIWL010000015.1, read on the forward strand.
ACGGAACTCGCCAAGGCCATAACCGAGTTCCTCTTTGGCAGTGAGCAGAACTACATCCGCTTCGACATGTCGGAGTTCAGCCAGGAGCATTCTGACCAGCGTCTCATCGGTGCGCCTCCAGGCTACGTGGGGTACGAGGTCGGGGGAGAACTCACGAATGCCGTCCGGCAAAATCCCTTCTCCGTCATCCTCTTTGACGAGATTGAGAAGGCCCATCCCCGCATTCTCGATAAATTCCTGCAGATTCTCGAAGACGGCCGCCTTACCGATGGTCGAGGAGAAACAGCGTACTTTTCCGAAACACTTATCATTTTTACCTCGAACCTTGGCGTGTACACCGAGGATGCTTCGGGGCGGAAAATCCCCCTTGTGTCGCCCCAGGCCCCCTATGAGGAGGTACGCGAGAAAATCCTCGCAGCCATTGAGAAGTTCTTCAAGTTCGATATCGGAAGACCAGAGATTTTGAACCGAATTGGAGAGAATATCATTGTCTTTGACTTCATCCGGCCAGAAAGTGCCCGCCAGATTTTCGACAAGATGATGAGCAACATCCTCCTCCGTCTTCGAGAGGAACGGCGCATCACCCTGGAGATTCTCCCTGAGGTCTACGAACAACTCTCTGCCCTCTGCACTGAGGACCTCTCCATGGGTGGTCGGGGCATCGGCAACCGCATTGAGAAGATGTTTGTGAACCCTCTCTCCCGGGCACTCTTTGATGCCGGGATTTTTGAGGGAAATGCAGTGGTGACCGGCTTCACAAGTGAAGGCTCTCTCTACACTATCTCGGTGGAGCGGAAAAGCCCATGAGCGAGGATCGCACGTTCTTTGAGGAGACTCTGCGCGAGGAGCTCGCAAAGACCCAGAGGGAGTTCGAGCAGCTGCGCTCCTCTCCTTCGGGAAAAGAAACCTGTATGATTCCCTCGCGTCCTGATTGCATTGCGAAACGGTACCCCCGCTCCACCATGGTCCCGGAAAACCGTCTGGATGCATTCTCCGAGCTCGCTACGATGGGCATCCTCGTACCCATTGAGGAAACTATCTCCCAGGAAGAGAGTGTGGTCTTCATCGAAAGGCGTCTTGACATGAACCTTGAGGCCTTTGCCGCCAAGGGAGGCGACTGCTTCACTCTGCTTTTCGACATTGCCGAAAAGCTCCTCCATCTTCAGAAACGCATCGATTTCCACGGCAATCTCAAACCCCAGAATATCCTCATGGGTACCGGTGGGGTCTTCCTTGATGACCCGTATCCAGGGGGAGACCCATCCTTCTGGCGGCAGGATGCGCATTTTGCAGCTCCCGAGTGCATTGTGGGCATGCCCCGTGCAGCAAGTGACTGGTGGTCCCTCGGCATGGTGCTCCTCCACGTCCTGGGTAAAGACCCCTTTGAGGGCATTGCAAGTAGCGTCATCGCCTTCCTCCTCTTGACCCGACCGGTATTCGTCCCGGAAGACCTTCCGCCACGGGTACGCACGCTCCTGCGGGGTCTCCTCACCCGGGATTGGACGAAGCGCTGGGGATACGAAGAGGTCATGCGCTGGATACGGGGGGAAGAGGTGACCGTAGCCGTTGAAGAGGAGGCAACGTCTCCTTTCGAACCCTTCGACTTCGGAGGCATCTCTGTTCGTACCCCCGAGGAATTCGCCCACAGCATCACGTGCAGCGAAGAACTCTGGAATCGGGGTAAAGAGGAGCTGCGGCGGGGATATCTTATCGGATGGCTCCGGAGTTCTCTGGGCCGAGAAGACCTCGCTCAGGACCTTGAGGTCATTCTTGCCCAGGAATCCGACGACGATCGGGCACTCTTTGCCGCTATGCTCCGCCTTGCCCAAGACACGCCATTTGCCTTCTGTGGGCGGGTCCTCGCCTATCTCTCCTCAGGAGACCTCAACCCTGTCCCCCTGACCCATCTCCTCGAAGGCTGGGTGAATGGTCGAGAACATACCGAAAGCACCCTGCGCATCGTCCGGGGTATTGTCGAGGAACGCCTCTTTTCCACGTACCTTAAAGCCCGAGGACGGAGAGAATTCCTTCCCCATATTCAGGAGTGCGAAGAGTGCGCGCAGCAAGGCCGGTCTCTCAAGGAAAAAGCCATCATATACTGCGCTTACCTCATCGGACATCCGGAACAGGTGGAAAAGCTCATCAACCAGACAAGAGCTCACCAGGCTCAGGAATGGTACGCACAGATTACCAACATTGTGCAGTCGAAAAAGAGCCTGCGCAGCCGGTGGAACAGCCTTTTCACCCTCCTGTACCAGCTTCACGACCAGCGTCTGATTCCCGAGGTCTTCGAAGAGGAGTTCCTGCAAGCCCAGAGTTGGCTGCACCAGAATAGAGTCACCGAGGCAACTTTTCAGGGGCTGTGTTCCCTTGTCCTCAGAATCGTCGCCCATGTAACCGGCGTGGAACCAGATGAGGCACTCAGGCCCCTTATGGATTTCCGTTTTCCTTTCCACCGTGATGCCTCTGAAGATACAGTGGACCTTCTTGAGGTGCGCATCGAAAGAGCGCCCGAACATACACCCCAGGGAGGCGTCCGGGTGCTGGCGGATTCGAAAACCCATGGCCGGGTCTCAATCGTCTCCCAGAGTACCGTGTGGACGCACGTGCTCTCTTCCCTGACACCTCAGGACACTTTTGCCGTCCTCTCTGCCCGAAAGGGGAAAGCCGCCAGGGTCTTTTACGTCAACGACACCTCGACAGTTGTCCTTGAGCCGCAGTTCCTCCTGGATTTAAGCGACCTTGCTCAGGTACTGGGCTTCCAGCAACAGAGACCGTGGATGTTCTTTGTCAATCGTATCCTTCCCCAGGAGAGGAACGTGAAGGCTATTTACGGAACCCTTGTGGCGCGTCTTGTGGCGGCAAGCTTCGATAGCAACGAACCCCCCGAGGTGCTCTCCAGGCGTCTCTGCCTTGAGGACCCTCTGAAGCTCCTCCTTCTCACTTCCGAAGGAAAGAGCCTGCCCGAGATACGGGCGGAGATTACCGCGCATTTCAGAAAGGTTATGGACTTCCTCGCCGCACATCCCTATGATGCACTCCTTTCCGAAGAGAACCTGCTCTCCACACACCTTGGCCTCACTGGTCGAGCGGACATCCTCCTTCGACAGGGAAACCTCTGGAAAGTGGTGGAGGTAAAAACGAGCAAAAGCCCAAGGGGAAGTAACCCCTGGCCAGAGCACCAGGCACAGGTTTTAGGATACCACGTGATTGCCCGAAAAATCGGCTTACCTCTTGCCCAGGAAACTTTTGTTCTCTACACCAGCGCCCCAAGTCTTGAAGAGGGGCGGAAACGCCTCCTTGTGACGGGACAAAGCGGCAGAGAACTCCTCTTCCTCCGGAATGAAGTTATCCGCCTCTGGCAACGCATGGAGGAAAGGCCCCTGGAAACCTTGAGCGCCCTTATTGAAGAGGCCAGAGAAGATGCACCACAGTACCTTGCCAATGCCATCTCCCACTTCTATATAACCTTTCTTGGCGCCTCTCCACTTGCCAGAAGGTACTACGCAAGCATGCTGGCGTTTCTCTTCCGCGAGGAACGCCTCGCACGTTCGATATGCCTCCCTGGACACCCCATCTTGCCCCCGAAGGAGCACCAGGAACCACTCACCATTCTCCCTGACCTTCTCTGGGATGAGACAAGGTCCGACCCTGAGCGCAACCTCTTCGTCTTCGCCATCGACACCGATACTCCATACCATACAGACTTTCGGGCTGGAGACCGGGTACTCCTTGTCCCCCAGGAAGGGGGAACCTTCTTCCTTTCCGGATACCTCAAAAATATCGAGACCACCACGGTCACCATCCAGGCCACCTCACGCCGATCCTTCCTCCACCACCTCAGGGAAAACCGGGACCAGCATTTCATCATGGAACACGACGTATCAAACCAGCAGGCATCAGCCATGCGGGTCCTTTCCCTTTTCCTCGAAGCCTCATCCAGGAAACAGGAACTCCTCCTCGGACAGCGCCGTCCCCAATGTGGCACCGGAACGGTACCACCTCTTCCTGAGACACTGCTTCCTGAGCAGCAGGATATCCTCCGCCGGGCTTTCCTTGCCCGGGACTATTTCCTCATCCAGGGACCCCCGGGAACGGGAAAAACAAAGGTTATCCTGGCAAACCTTGTTACGCTCTTCCTCCGTGCCACCAGCGAACGTCTCCTCCTTCTCGCCTTTACGAACCGGGCAGTGGACGAGATATGCACCGCCCTGAAAACGTGCCTCCCGGGGACACGGTTCCTTCGCCTGGGCAGTACCATCCTCACCGACCACCCCGACTGCACTCCTCAAGAGGTCTTCAAAGACCAGAACCTCCAGGAAATGCGGCAAACCCTTGAAACCATGCGTATTCTTGTCGCCACCGTTGACTCCTGCACAGGGAACTGGGACATTGTAGCCATGTTCAATCCCACAGTCGCCATAGTGGATGAGGCATCGCAACTCCTTGAACCATATCTTGTCGGCATTCTGAGTACTGTGCGTCGATTCATCCTCATCGGAGATGAACGGCAACTCCCCGCGGTGACCTTACAGGATGCAAAAAGCCTGAGAGTACGGGATGAGGAGCTCCAGCGTATTGGCATCACGAATTTCGGTGTATCCCTTTTTGAGCGCCTCCTCAGGAAAGCTCAGAAAGAGGGCTGGCACGATTGTCTGGGAAGTCTCAAAAGCCAGGGTCGCATGCACAGGGACATCCAAGACCTTGCGAACGCCCTGTCTTACGGTGGTACCCTCTGCACCATGTGGGCAGAACAGGAGGCTCCGATACTGGAGTACGAGAAGGCGAGTTCTGACCCTGTGGAGCGTCTCCTTGCCCGGTCCCGGGTACTCTTCATCCCGGTTCCGGCCTCAACCTCCACACCTCGGGTCAGCGAAGCCCAGGTGAAGCTTGTGGTACGCTTCATCGCAACCATAGAGCGCCTCTTTAAGGGACGGAAATCTGTGGGGGTCATTGCCCCCTTCCGGGCACAGGTCCATGCCATTCGCAAGGCACTCCCCAGGGACTGGCACGCTTTTGTTCAGGTCGATACCGTGGACCGTTTCCAGGGTTCGGAAAAGGACATTATCATCCTCTCCCTATCGATGAGCAATACAAGGCAACTCCACCGCATTCAATCTTTCCCTGTGGAACCTTTCCTGGAAGGGCGGAGCTTCGTTGATCGGAGGCTCAATGTCGCCATCACCCGTGCCCGGGAGCATCTTGTCATCCTCGGGCCCCCGGAAATTCTCTCCCGTTCACCCCAGTACAGGGAACTCCTTGAGCTTGTGGAGAACAAAGGGGGATACATCTATGACATTGATATTCTCACAGAACTCTGGCGACAGGTCACCGACTCAGCGCGAACCTGATGCGACACTCCGGGAAGGTGCGCTTCCTGAAATTTTCGCCTCCCTCACTCCGCAGGGGTACCGCATGGTGCGTGTCCTTTCCCAGGAGGGAAGCGAGGCAGTCCTCTACCTCGTGGAACGGGAAGGAACGCCATACGTCCTCAAGGTGTACCACAGGAACCTTACGCCAGATCCTAAAGTGGTGGAGAAACTCAAAGAACTCAGCGCTACCTTTCCGAATCACCTGGTACGTATCTTCCAGGCAGAAAACACACCCCTTGGGTACTACGAAATCCTCGAGTACCTTCCCCTCGGAAGCCTCAAAAACCTCATAAAGGGAGAGCCAGGGGATGAGGAAACCGCATTTCTCATTGCTCGTGACGTATCCGGGGCGCTTTCCTGCATCCACAGCGCCGGCATCATCCACAGGGACCTGAAACCGGCAAATATTCTCCTTCGCTCCCGGGAACCCTTAGAACTCGTCCTTACCGACTTCGGCATTTCCTCCCTCTGTCCCAGAGAACTCCCCTACCTCTTCGTGAACCGCCACCGCACCATCCCCTACGCAGCACCTGAGGTCCTTGCCGGAGCGGTAACCCCAAAGAGCGATTACTGGTCCTTAGGGATATGCCTTCTTGAGTTCCTCCTCGGACGCCATCCCCTTTCTGGCCTGACCCCCCAGGACATGGAACTCCACATCGCCACAAAGGACATCCCCATCCCCGAAACACTTCCTCCCTCGTGGCGGCACCTCCTCTGGGGACTCCTCAGAAGGAACCCCGAAGAACGCTTCGGATACGAAGAAATCCGTGACTGGTGCGCCACGTACCGTCGAAGGGCGCGCCCCCATGGTGCTTTCTCTCCCCTTGCCTGGGCGGAGAGAGCAACGGCTTCCCCTGAAGCCTGGAACAGGGCCAGGGAAGAATTCCTGAGCGGCCAGCTCTCCCAGTGGCTCCTTGAAGACTACAGGAAGTACAAAGACCTCGTGCGGACCCTGGACACTTTGCGGAGTGGTCACCCCGATATTGCCCTGAGCAAAGCCCTGACGGTTATTGCAAGCTTCTCCGGCGTCAAGGAGTACCCGTTCTTTTTCCGGGGAATAGCTTACTACCACCCTCCGGAACCGCTCCAAGAGAGCAAACTCTTTAAGACCATCGAGCGGGTCATGGCCCAGGAAGCTTCCCGGGATGAAGAAACGTTTTTCTCCACCCTTGTCACTGGTCGGCTCCTCTCCTTCTATGCCCGAACCATGGGACAGGAGACCCTCGCCCGGCGTGCAACCCAGGCTGAGCAGGGAGCAGAGTTTGAAGAAACCCTGAGCAAAAAAGCAGGAACATTCTGGCTCTTTCTGAGTGGCGAAGCGGAGGCATTCCTTGAAAAGCTCAAGAACGCCTTAGAACACAGCATTCCCTTCTCCAGAGAGGACAGCGAAAGGGCCCAGGCAGTTCTTTCCGGGAAACTCCCTCTCACGTACAGCGAGTACTTCCGTCTTGGGTACTTCCTGCGGACCAAAATCGTTACCCCTGAACGTATGACCAACTTTCTCAAGGGAGAAAACTTCAAGACCGCTCTGCGCCAGGCTTTCGAGCGGGGAGAAATCCAGGAGGCATTCCTCAGGCTCCTCCTTGAGCAACGTCTCCTGAGTGAATACGGCAAACGTGCCGGGCTCCCTCCAGAGGAATTGCAGCGTCTTGAGGAAGCTGAAGCAAGAGCCTTTCAGTACCAGAGTCTCCGAGAAAGAGCCCTGGTACTCTACCTCTTCCTCTGTGATGGATGGAAGGAAATCTGGGAGCACCTGCGATCCCGATACCAGAAGTGCGTCATTCTCGATGCAGAACTCGACGCCCTTCGAGCATGGCTCTTTCAGGAGGTAGTCACGTGAGCTACTGGCGACCATACTACCGCAGGCCATACTGGCGACCCTGGAGACCATATTACCGGAGGCGGTACTACTACCCACCTGATCCGGGATGCGGATGCCTCATCCTTACCCTTATCCTCTTTTTTGTCCTCATCCAGTACTGGTACATCACGCTCCCTGTCCTTGTCATTCTTGCCATAGCATACTACTTCTCCACGCAACGAACCCAGGAAACACAGGAACCCCAGAACACTACAGCCACCACGGAACCTCCTCGCTCTCAAACCACTACTACGCAACCTCCTCGTTCTCAAACCACTACCCCACCACGGTCCACTCCATCGCAAGAACCTCAACAGGCCACGTCTGTCAGGCCTCCACGAGTTGTCTCGCTCTCCCAGCACCTCCGACCTGTTCCAGCTCTCCCTGCCCAGGAAATGCACACCCCACCTCAGGACCCTGTGGATGCCCTTGTTCGTCTCTACTTTGCCCAGGCAAAGACCATGGACAAAGACGAGATTGCCCACACCATGTGGGAACTCTCCGTAAAACTGCAGCAACTCATCACTTTGCCTCTTGACATTCCCCTCGATGACGAAAGCCGCCGCATCCTCAGGGAAACCATAGAATTCGCCCGAAGGAACCGCCACCTCCTCAACCCGGCGAAGGAAAGGTACAGCTTCTTCGATGTTCAGGTCATTGAGGCTTTTAGAACGGTGGTGCACAACCTCGAGGTGTTTCGTGATGCCCGGGAAAGACACTAAAACCGTCCTCATCCATCTCCTCATATACCCCCTCTTTGGCCTGGGATTTGGCAAGCGTGGGGGTATCTTCTTCCAGGGCTGTTCCATTCACTGCCCAGGGTGCATGGCCCAGGAAACCTGGTCCTTTGACCCCCAGAAAGCCATGTCTCTACGGGAAGTCACGAATGTCCTTGCCCGGTGGTACAAAGAGGGTATGGATGGTCTGACCATTTCAGGGGGTGAACCCTTCGACCAGAGCGGTGCCCTCCTTGAGATACTCAAGGCGGCACACTCCCTTGGAATTCCAGAAATCCTCGTGTATTCCGGGTACCCCTTTTCCTTTCTCGCCAAGCACTACCCCCATATCCTTAAGCGCATCGACCTTCTCATCAGTGAACCATACAGGGCTGACCTTCCCACGAGAAAGCCCTGGCGGGGGTCGGACAACCAGGTGCTCCATGTCCTCTCAACCCGGGCAAAGGAACGGTATGCCCAGGTGGACCTGAATGCCCCCTCGCCGCTACCCGGCACTATCCAGGTCCTTGTGGAAGATGAAAAGGTTGTCATCATTGGCCTTTTCTCGACGGAGACCAGAAAAAAGGTGCACAAACTCCTGGGAGGAATAGGATATGGACCTTGTCAAGGTGTGTCCGGCGTGTGGCAGCGTGAATAGAGCGAGTTCTTTCATTTGCAGTATCTGTGGAACCGACATATCTGACGTCATCGCCCAGGAAGCAGAAAAGAGGACCTGCCCAAACTGTGGTGCACCGCTTTCTCCTGAGGATATCGTGTGCCCAGCATGTCAGCTCCCACCAGAGAGTAACCGGAGAGAAGCGCCTTCGACACTTGTGCTGACCACAGAGGATGGGTTTCGCCTTGTCATCGGCACGGGTCAACCGGTCGTCCTTGGGCGTGATGGCGACGTGCACCCTGAATTCTTCACGCAATTTCCCACCGTCTCCCGAAAGCACCTCACCATCCGTTTTGTGGACGACCACTGGGAGTGCGAAGACCACAGCCTTAACGGCACGTACCTCAACGGGAAACTCCTCCCCAAGAACACCCCCTTTACGCTCCGGAGCGGAGATACCCTGCAGCTTGCCCGTGCAGTCCGCTTCCAAGTTTCCATAGAGGAGGGAGAGAGGAAATGAGCTCTGAGATTTTCGTGGTCATCGATGGTATGCGCATCCTCATACGGTACTTCGAAGAAGTGGAACGCCTCCGGCAGCGCACAATGGGAATTCTCAGAGACATCCTGCGGAACCTGCAGCAGGAACTTGGAAATCTTGAGGGTATCGTTGCCGCAGAGGATTTTGCCTCCTTCGCTGCACGCCTTGAGACATTTACGCAACGGATGAACACCCTGCGAAGTGCCACCCCTGCAACGATTGCACATACCGTCCAGAACCTTGCGAAGGACATCGAAACCTTTCGCCAGGATATGCAACGGGCATTCCGCAACGCCGTGACCACCCGTCTTGACACCATGGCGCAGGAAATAACCGGTATCCAGGAAATAGAACCTGAAGACCGCGATCTCCTCCTGGAACGTATTGCCCTGTACAGGAAGGAAGTCGCACAGAATCTCCTCTCACGAAGGGACAGAGTCCTGGCAGTTTTCGAATCCCTTAAAGAAGCATGCCAGAAAGCTCAGGAACGTTACCGGGCACTCGCCGCACAAAAAGAGACGCTCCTTAGGGAAATTGCAGACCTCAGTGACACCATCGAGAGGGGCCTTGAACTCTTGCTCCCTAAAGACCAGGAAATGGTTCGGGCCCGCCTTGAGGCCCTCAGGGAGGGCGAGAAAACGGAGAGCCTCGCCAAAGCGGTTGCACTCCTTGAGAGGAAAAAGACTGCTCTGCTTCAGCTCAAGGAGAGGATTGCAGAAGCTGAGAACCGTGCCACGCTCCACTACCTTGTCGCCGACCTCTCCGGGATTTCTGAGGTACCCGAGAGGAAAACTCGGGAAGACAGGATGCTCCTTGAGCGCATTCGTATCCTTCGGGAATCCATGGAACGTCTCGGCAAGGAGTGGGTCACCGCAGATATGGAAGCTCTCTGTAAAGACCTTGAAGAGGCTTCACCAACCCGCCGGGAAGCTGTCTATGGACAGCTCGTTCTCCTGTACCAGGAAGCCCTTGAGAAGAGAGCAAGGTATCTCCAGCTGGTGAGTCGCCTTGAGGAACTCAAAACCGTTCTTGTTTCTCTTCCCGATGGGCAGAGAGAAGCATTCCTTGCTCGAATCGAAACTCTCAAGGGCAAAAGGGATATAACTGAAAGCGACGTCTCTTCTCTTGAGAAGGAAATTCAGAAGAGCCTCCACGAGGAAATCGTTGCTCAGGAGGTCCTGGCACTTGAGCAAAGGAAGACCGTTTTCCAGCTTGTGCGAAAAGCTGTCGAGGAAGAGGGGTACACTGTGGTCGGGGATTTCCTGTGGAACGCAAAGCCCATGTACCTCCGCACCCCCTGGCCCCGTTACCGCCTCAAGGTCACGGCAAACAGCCGCGGAGAAGTTCTCTTCCAGATTGTGCGCATCGTTGCTTCTGAGAGAGAGGCGCAATCTCGTAGTGCCCACGAAAAAGCCCAGGACAGGGAAATAGCAAGGCAATGGTGCCAGCACTATAACCGCATCGCTGCCCGCCTCGAAGAGCTCGGCATATCCGTAAAAGAACACTGGAGAAAGGAACCCGAAGAACACGACGTTCTTGTGGAAGTACACCCGGAAATGCTTGCCGAAGAACTCAGGCAGGAAAA
>JBDIWL010000016.1:0-12895 GCA_039638315.1 Candidatus Caldatribacterium thermophilum
ATGGCAACGAAGTTTCGGTACCGCATACGGTATCATAAATTTGCACCGTTTCATCTTCTTTCCCACCTTGATATGTACCGAATGTGGGAAAGAGCTTTTCGCCGGGCGAAGATTCCCGTTCTGTATTCCCAGGGGTTCAATCCCCGCCCTCTTTTCTCGTTTCCCTTTGCAACTCCTCTCGGTGTGGAAAGCAAGGCAGAGTATTTTGAAGTTCTCTGCGGAGAACCGGTATCGCCGTGGGAACTGCAAGAGAGGCTCTCTTGTGAAGTTCCTGAAGAACTGGGTGTTGAAGAGGTTTGTGCCCTTGCCCCTTTTGACCCTCCCCTCCAGAAGATACTGCGAGGTATTGTGTATGCTTTCTTCTTCCGGGAGCCTCTGTCTCAGAGACTACCTGCCCTTCCTGAGGGCGTTACGGTTCTTGAGGGTGTGGGGGAAACTCCCTCTGTGATATCATTTCTCTTTGAGGGAGAGCGAGCGCTCTGGAATCCTTTGAAGCTCGCTTCTCTCCTTGTGACAGAATATCATTGTCCGTTTCCAGAGAGGATTCTCAAGGAAAGGATTGTAACCTGAGGGGAAAGAAACGGAGGATGTACATTGCGGAGAGATATTGTGATCGATATGTCCGAGGTGGAAACGCGAGCCGCGCTCCTTGAAGATGGGAAAGTCGTCGAGTTTTTCTTTGAGCGGGCTTTGGAGCTGCGCCTTGCGGGGAATATATATAAAGGTGTCGTGGAAAATGTGCTCCCAGGAATCCAGTCGGCCTTCGTCAACATTGGTCTTGACAAGAATGCCTTTCTCTTTATAGGAGATATGCTCCTTGATGAAAAGCGGAAAGACGTGCGAATCGAGAATCTCGTGCGAGTTGGTGAGGAAATTATTGTTCAGGTGGCCAAAGAGCCTATGGGGACGAAAGGTGCCCGTGTCTCCACAAAGATCACCCTTCCGGGGCGATACGTTGTGTTTATGCCAGGCATGGACGTCGTGGGTGTTTCCCATCGTATTGCCTCAGGAGAGGAGCGGGAGCGGCTGAAAAAAGTTGTGGAGCGCGTGCGTCCTAACGGATCGGGCATCATTATCCGGACTGCTGCTGAAGGAAAGAGCGCCGAAGAAATTCGGGAGGATATTGAATCCCTTGTCCGCTTGTGGGAACGCATTAAGAAGAAAGCAGAGGTAACCGCTGCTCCAGCGCTCCTCTACCAGGAGGCAAGCCTTATCTATGCTCTTGTTCGGGATGTGGTTGATGAGAGCGTGGAACACATTTGGATTAACTCCTTCTTCGGATACCAGAAGCTCAAGGAATTCATCGAGTCTATTGCTCCGAATCTTGCCGAGCGAGTCCACTTTTTTGAAAGCCGGGAAAACATCTTCGAGCACTTTGGTCTCCATAAGGAGATTGAAAAGGCTTTGAGTCGGAAGGTCTGGTTGAAGAGCGGGGGCTATCTTGTGTTTGACCGTACTGAGGCGATGACGGTTATCGATGTGAACACGGGCAAGTTCGTGGGAAAAAAGGACCTTCAGGAGACCATCTTGAGGACGAATCTTGAAGCTGCAGAGGAGATTGCCCGTCAGGTCCGCTTGAGGGATATTGGCGGCATTATTCTCATTGACTTTATCGACATGGAGAAGAAGGAACACCGCCGGCAAGTGGTTCGAGCGCTTGAGGAGTTCCTGAGTCGGGACAGAACACGGTGTACTGTTGTGGAGATGAGCGAACTTGGTCTTGTGGAGATGACTCGAAAACGTGTTCGCAAGAGCCTCGATTCCCTCTTGCGAGAACCTTGCCCCTTTTGCGATGGAGAAGGGAGGATTCTCTCCCTTGAGACCGTAGCGGTGAACTTTCTGCGGAAGATTGAAGAAATATGCCGCCATACAACCTCTTCGACCCTTGGCTTTGTGGTGGGAGAGGAGCTGGGAGGGTATCTCTCCTCTGAGGGTGAGCGATTCCTGCAGAACTTGAGAAAACTCTATGGAAAGGAAATCCTGTGGAAAGTAAGTAAAAGCTTGCCGCCTCGGAGGTATAGTATTGTCGGTGTAGGCGAAGAGGAAGTTCGAGCGCGGATGGAAGAGGTTTCGTAGCATTTGACGCAGGGAAGTATCTGTGGTAAATTACCGTCCGACTTTGGGAGGTGAAGATCTCGTGTTTGCCATAGTTGAGGCTGCTGGAAAGCAGTATGGAGTTACAGAAGGGTCGCTCCTCAAGGTTGATTGTATTCTTGCTCCGGTTAACGAGGAAGTGGTTTTCGATCGGGTGCTCCTTGCACGGAGAGAAGGGGAAGTTCTGGTTGGGAAACCGTATCTTGATAGTGTAAGGGTTATAGGTCGTGTGCTGAGTGTGGGACGTTCTCGAAAAATCATCGTTTTCAAGTACAAGCCAAAGGTGAATTACCGTCGGAAGAAAGGACATCGTCAGCCAATGACCGTGGTGCGGATTGAAAAGATTGAAATGGCGGGGGTGTGACGGTTATGGCCCACAAGAAAAGCGGTGGAAGCGCAAGGAATGGAAGAGATAGCAATCCAAAGTACCTTGGGGTTAAAGCGTATGGGGGGCAATTTGTTCGGGCAGGAAGCATAATTGTCCGACAGCGAGGAACCCGCATTAAGCCAGGAATGAACGTGGGAGTTGGTCGTGATTATACGCTTTTCGCCCTTAAGGATGGGTATGTGGTCTTTGAAACGAAGGGGGATCGGAAGCGGGTTTCGGTTCTTCCCCAGGTTCCTGCATGAGTGTGTTTGTTGACCAGGCTTTTATTGAAGTTCGAGGAGGGCGGGGGGGCGACGGAGCCGTTCACTTTCGTCGGGAAAAATACGTCCCCAAGGGTGGTCCCGATGGAGGCGATGGAGGAGATGGTGGAAGCGTTTTCTTACGAGCTACCGCACGAAAGAAGACCCTCTATGATGTTACTCTGCAGTCCTTGTACCAAGCGCCCCACGGGGAACCTGGGAGGGGAAAGAAACAGCATGGGGCGAAAGGGAAGGATATTGTAATTGAAGTCCCTGTAGGGACGCAGGTTTTTGATGCGGAGACTGGAGAGCTCCTTGCCGATCTTGTGGTGGACGGTATGGAAGTGCTTGTCGCCCGAGGTGGACGAGGAGGCAGGGGCAACGCATCGTTTGCTACCGCTACAAACCGTGCTCCCCGATTTGCCTTGCGAGGCGAGGAAGGTGAATGCCGGAAAATTCGCCTTGAACTCAAGCTCATCGCTGATGTTGGGTTGACGGGTCTTCCAAATGCGGGGAAATCTACCCTCCTTTCTGTGGTAAGCGATGCAAAACCTCGTATCGCTCCGTATCCTTTTTCGACCACACATCCTACTTTGGGGGTAGTGCAGCATCGGGATGCGCAATTCGTCATGGTGGATATTCCGGGCATTATTGAGGGGGCAAGTCAGGGGGCAGGGTTGGGTCTTGAGTTTTTACGGCATGTGGAGCGGGTTAAAGTTGTCCTTTGTCTTGTTGACATGGCTTTTCCCTATTCAGGGGATCCCTGGAAAGATTTCTGGACTCTTCGTCGGGAGTTTGCTCAGTATAGTTCCACGCTTCTTGCTAAGCCCTTTCTCGTTGTAGGAACAAAGTTGGATCTTCCTGAGGCTCGAAAGAACTGGGAGTCCTTTGTCCAAAAGCTTTCTGAGGAGGGAATCGAGGGAATAGGAATTTCGGCGGCAACTCGTCTTGGGATCACCGAGCTCTTAGACGCAGTGGTGGAGAAACTTAGAACTTCTGAGAAGGAGAGAGACACTGCGGTTCTCCTGCAAGAGCCTGAAATGAGAAGCAAATCCTCTGCTCCACGCGTGTACCGTTTTGCTTCTCAGTTCCTTGAACGACTCCTCAAGGAATACCCCCCTGAGAGTAGAGAGGGGGACTTCAATAGAGAACTTGAAAGAGCAGGGTTCTTACGGTACCTTGAAGTCCTACCTCCTCAAAGTACTGTTGAGATTGGAGCGCGTCGGTTTACTTGGACGGGAAAAGCCCTTGTGTTTTCAGGATGGACAGAAGAACGTTCATAAAGAATGCTCGTCGTCTTGTCGTTAAGGTTGGAACGTCGCTTCTTGTTGAGGGACTCTCGCTCTCTCCTCAGCGACTGCGATCTCTGGCTGCAAATCTCGCAGCCATACGGCAGGAGGGGAAAGAAGTTGTCCTTGTTTCTTCAGGAGCTGTGGCATGTGGCATGAGTGCTCTTGGGGTTACAAAGAAGCGAAGCGATATCCCCTTTAAGCAAGCTATGGCGGCGATTGGACAGAGCATCCTCATGCAACACTATTGCTCTGTCTTTTCTGAGTTTGGTGTGCGGGTGGCACAAGTTCTCCTTGCCCCTGAGGATGTGCACAATCGTTCAAAGTACCTGAATGCCCGGAACACTTTTGAGGCTCTCCTGAAACTTGGGGTGCTTCCCATTGTGAATGAGAATGATACCGTTGCCGTGGAGGAAATCAAATTTGGTGATAACGATCGACTCTCGGCTCTTGTTGCTTCCATCATTAACGCTGATCTTCTCGTTATCCTCTCAGATGTTGCTGGACTCTACAGTAGTGATCCCCGCCACTCACAAGATGCGGAGCTCATTCCAGAGGTTCGGGTTATCGATGCGGAGATAGAACGTATGGCAGGGGATAGGGGGAGTACGCTTGCTACCGGGGGGATGCGAAGCAAAATCTTGGCAGCAAAGATCGCTACTCTTTCTGGAATTGGAGTTGTCATAGCTTCAGGAAAGGACTTTGGGGTTATACCACGTCTTCTTGCTGGTGAAGACCTGGGAACCTTTTTTTACCCTGTAGAGCGTTCTTTGAAGGGAAAGAAGCGATGGATTGCTTTTGGTATGATTCCGCAGGGCACAATCAGAATTGATGATGGAGCAAAGAGAGCACTTTTCGAGGGCAAGAGCCTTCTTCCTGCAGGGATTGTGGATTTTTCGGGTCGCTTTGATGCAGGAGACTGTGTGGAAATCAGGGACGCTAAGGATGCACTCATTGGGAAGGGAATTGTGAATTATTCTTCCGAGGAGTTGAAAAAAATTCGGGGGTTGCGGAGTACGGTCATCGAGGAAATTCTGGGTTACAGGGATTTTAGTGAGGAAGTTATCCATGCTGATGATGTTGTGCTCTTTGGGGGGATGGAAAGATGAGGGCAACTATCGAGGATATTGCCCGAAGGGCAAAAGAAGCCTCACCAATTCTTGCTTCCCTTTCTTCTGCACAGAAGAACGCCTTTCTCCTGTGTCTTGCGGAGAAACTCATGGAGAGGAAGCAGGATATTCTTAAGGCCAACGCTCAGGATCTCGAGAGGGCCAGGGCCTCCTCAATGAAACAGTCGCTCCTTGACCGTTTGGCGTTGAACGAAAAACGTATCGCGGACATGGCTTCAAGCCTTCAAGAAATCGCTGCCTTGCCTGACCCGGTTGGAGAGGTCATTGATGGGACGAGAAGACCCAATGGCCTCTTGGTCACGAGGGTCCGTGTCCCTCTGGGGGTTGTGGCCATCATCTACGAGGCAAGGCCTAATGTTACCATCGATAGTGTAGGACTATGCGTAAAAGCGGGAAATGCCGTAGTTCTTCGAGGAAGCAGTTCTGCGCTTTCCTCTAACCGAGCCTTGGTGCAGGTTGTTCACGACGCCCTTCGTGAGTGTTCACTTCCTGAAGATTGTGTTGGACTTGTGGAGAGCGAAAGTCACGAGGATGTTCGATTCCTTCTCTCTCTCCGGGAGTACATAGACGTGGCTATTCCGAGGGGAGGAGCCGATCTCATCCGTACGGTTATCGAGAATGCTCGCGTTCCAGTTATTGAAACGGGGGTTGGTAACTGCCACGTGTATGTCGACGAAACCGCAGACCTTGACATGGCTGAGAGAATTGTTGTGAATGCGAAGACCCAGCGTCCGAGCGTCTGTAATGCCTGCGAGACGCTTCTTGTTCATGAGCACATTGCTGCGACGTTTCTTCCCCGTATTGTTGCGGCTCTCAGGGCAAAAGGTGTCGAAGTGCGGGGATGCGAAAAAACCCGACAGATTGTGCCTGAGGTCGTGCCAGCTTGTGAGGACGACTGGTACACGGAGTATCTTGACCTTATTATTGCGGTTCGTGTGGTGGATAGCCTTGATACGGCTATTTCTCATATCAACAAGTACGGCTCACATCACTCTGACGCCATTGTGACTTCCAGTTATTCTCATGCCATGGAGTTTGTGGCAAGAGTTGACTCAGCCGCAGTATTCGTGAATGCTTCCACCCGATTCACCGATGGTGGGGAATTCGGTATGGGAGCAGAAATCGGCATCAGTACGCAGAAGCTCCACGCTCGTGGACCAATGGGTCTGCGAGAACTGACGACCTGGAAGTTTGTGGTGTATGGTTCGGGGCAGATTCGGGAGTGACGGGGGTGGGAATGTTGCCCAAAAAGGGCATTATGGGGGGGACATTTGACCCTATTCACTATGGACACCTCGTGACCGCTGAAGAGGTGCGAGATTACTTTGGACTTGAGGAAGTTGTCTTTGTTCCCTCTGGGCGACCTCCACACAAAATAGGTCAGAAAATCACTGACCCAGAACACAGGTACCTTATGGTGGTGCTTGCAACTATCACCAATCCTTACTTCAGCGTTTCTCGGGTGGAGATTGAGCGTCCGGGACCGTCATACTCCATTGATACCGTAAGGTATTTCAAATCCTTGTGGGGTGAGGACACGGAGATTTACTTTATCACCGGGGCTGATGCCTTCGCACAGATTTCAACCTGGAACAGCCCGGAAGAGCTTCTCCGTCTCTGCACTTTTGTTGCTGCCTCTCGTCCTGGGTACCGTTTGCAGCAACTCGAAGGACCGTTTAGAGACCGGGTTAAGATTATTGAGGTTTCAGCTCTGGCCATTTCCTCCTCAGAGATACGCCGGAGGGTGAAACGGGGAGAGTCTATTAAGTACCTGCTT
Source organism: Candidatus Caldatribacterium thermophilum (assembly GCA_039638315.1). Lineage (GTDB taxonomy): Bacteria > Atribacterota > Atribacteria > Atribacterales > Caldatribacteriaceae > Caldatribacterium > Caldatribacterium thermophilum. The sequence goes on from JBDIWL010000016.1 coordinate 6,918, forward strand.
CCGGAGGCGGTGGAGAACTATATTTACAAAAACGGACTGTATCGAGACTGAAAGAATGATAGCTCTCTTAGAGAAGTTCCTCTCGCCTTCCCGAGTGGCCCATTCATTGCGGGTGGCGAGGGAGGCAGAGCATCTTGCGAGAATTCATGGAGAGGATGTGGGCCGGGCATACATTGCGGGTCTCTTGCATGATTGCGCTCGAGACTTGCCAGAAAGGGTCCTCCTTGAGCTTTTACCTCCCTATTTGCGCTGGGAAGGGATTGTAATTCCGGAAATCCTCCATGCTCTTGCCGGTCCAGTGCTCCTTGAGAGGGAATTCGGTCTCAGGGATTTCCGGATTCTTCGGGCAATTCGTTGGCATGCTACCGGTTGTGAACGGATGACTGCGCTTGACAAAGTGGTCTTTGTGGCTGACATCGCTGAGCCTGGTCGGGAATTCGGCGAAGCCAGAGAAATTTGGGAAATTGCGCAGAGGGATTTGCGAAAGGGGTATGTTCTGGCACTCCGGACAAAGATGATGTACCTCCTTACGACCTATGGGGTTATTCATCCAGAAAGCCTCCGATCGTGGAACCGGGAAGTGCAACTCCTCTCTGGGGAAAGGGGTATTTTATGAAGCAAGGCTGGAAGATTTTCTACCTTATTCTTGGTTTTCTCATTGGTTTTGCCATTCTCTTTATTCTTCTCCTTTTTGGTTTTGAAACCCCCTTCCGGTGGACCGTTGTAAAAAAGGTCATGGGATATGCAACTCCAGAAAACACCTGCATCCTCGTTGTGGGGCAAGATAGTATCAAACCCCTTCGGAGTGACACCATCATCCTCGTCTTGATAAACACCAAGTCAGAGGAGGTGCTGCTCTTCTCCATCCCTCGAGATTCGCGAATGCTCATTCCTGGAGTTGGCTATGATAAGGCTAATCATGCTTATGCCCGGGGAGGAATAGAGCTTTTGAGAGAAACTCTTGAACAGAGTCTGCACATCGAGATCCCTTACTTTGTGGAAGTGAATTACGAGGCTTTTGAACAGGTTGTTGATGCCTTAGGCGGAGTGGAGATAGAAGTTGAAAAGCCAATGTACTATGTTGATAGAGCCCAGGGGCTTGTTATTAACCTCAAACCTGGGAAACAAGTGCTCAATGGAAAGAAAGCTCTGGAGTATGTCCGTTTTCGTCACGACCCCTTGGGAGATATTGGAAGGATTAAGCGACAGCAAGCTTTTCTGCAGGCACTGCTTGTTAAGGCTCAGGATCCAGCTATTCTCGCTAATCTCCCTTCCCTTCTTGAAAGCTTAAAAGCCGCTCTACATACAAATATTCCCCTTGAAAAGGTCCTCCAGCTTGCTCTCTGGTTTAAGGGACTCGAGGAGAAGCGGGTAAGTATGGACATCTTGCCTGGGGAACCTATATACCTTAATGGGTTGAGTTTTTGGGAACCCAAACTTGAAGTAGCCCGAGAGGAGATCCAGGGATTTTTCGCCAAGGAGAGAAGGGCAGATGAGGGTTCGGGAGATAATCCAAAAAGCTAAAGAGGCTATTGAGAAGAAAAAGGCTTTTGACGTAACTGTGCTGGATTTACGAGGCCTTTTCCCATTCTCAGATTACTGGGTTCTGTGTAGCGGTTCCTCACCACTGCAAACTAAGGCCGTTGCTGAGGAAATTCTCAGGGTGCTTGAGGAGATGGGGGTTCACCCTTTTCACGTGGAGGGTGAGGACACTGGAGAATGGATTCTCATCGATTACGGTGATGTTATTGTGCACGTATTTCGCCAGGAGGAACGGGAGTTCTATAACCTTGAAAAGCTTTGGCAAAGAGCCCGGGTGGTGTATTCTGAACGTGATGGCCTTGACCTCCTCGATAAAATTGATTGACTTTCCCCAAGAGGTGTGTTACCTTAACTCCTTGATTTTGTCAGGGGAGTGAGCATCACGTGGAAAGAAAGGAGGTAGCATAATGGCACGAAAGTACCAAATCACCTCTGAATCGGTCACCGAAGGGCATCCCGACAAAATCGCTGACCAAATTTCTGACGCTATTCTCGATGCGGTTCTTGCAGAGGATCCTTACGGGCGTGTGGCGGTGGAGACCTTAGTGGCAACGGGTCTCGTACTTGTGGCAGGCCAGATGACCACAAGGACGTATGTAGACATTCCCCGCATTGCGCGGAACACGATACGGGACATTGGGTATACCCGGGCAAAGTATGGTTTTGACTTTGAAACGTGTGCGGTTCTCACGGCGATCGACGAACAGTCACCGGACATAGCTCTTGGAGTCAATCGCTCCCTGGAGGTCAAAATGGGAGAAGAGGTCGAAGACGAAGAACTCTCCCTTGGGGCTGGAGACCAGGGGATGATGTATGGGTACGCCTGTAATGAAACTCCAGAACTCATGCCCTTTCCCATAGCTATGGCGCATGCTCTTGCTTTTCGCCTTGCGGAAGTTCGAAAGAAAGGTATTATTCCCTATCTTCGCCCGGATGGGAAAACCCAGGTGACGGTTGACTATGAGGATGATAAGCCAGTCCGTATTGACACCATTATTGTTTCTGCGCAGCACCATCCTGATGTTTCTCTCGATACCCTTCGGGGAGATATTATCGAACATGTCATCCGTCCGGTCATCCCACCGGAATTCTTAGACAATCGTACTCGAATCCTTGTAAACCCCACCGGAAGGTTTGTTATCGGTGGTCCTCAAGGAGACACAGGCCTCACCGGACGGAAAATCATCGTGGACACATATGGTGGAGTGGGAAGGCACGGTGGGGGATGTTTCTCTGGAAAGGATCCTACGAAGGTTGACCGTTCTGGGAGTTATGCGGCTCGCTATGTGGCGAAGAATATCGTTGCTGCAGGGTTTGCGGACCGTTGTGAGTTTCAGGTGGCGTACGCCATTGGTGTTGCGCGACCGGTCTCAATGGCAGTCAATACCTTTGGAACCGGGAAGATTCCTGACGAAAAGATTCTTGAGATTGTCAAAGAGGTTTTCGACCTTCGTCCTGGAGCAATTATTAAGAACCTGAGGCTCCGCAGGCCAATCTATAAAAAGACTGCTGTTTACGGCCACTTTGGGAGGAATGACCCGGATTTCAGCTGGGAGAAGACAGACAAGGCTGAACTTCTTCGGGAATTAGCAGGGTTATAGAAAGGAGCACAGGGATGGTACACCATATTCGCGACCTTGAACTTGCTCCCTTGGGGAGGCAGAAAATAGAGTGGGCACAGAGGGAAATGCCAGTACTTGCGGAAATCGCGTCGCGGTGGTCGCACACTCGTCCACTGCAGGGAATACGTGTTGGTGCATGCCTTCATGTAACGGCAGAAACTGCTGTTCTTGCCATTACCCTTAAAGAGGGTGGGGCTCAGGTTTTCCTGTGCGCGTCGAATCCCCTGAGTACCCAGGATGATGTGGCCGCTTCGCTTGTACGGGATTTTGGAATCCACGTTTTCGCTCTTCGGGGAGAGGATAGGAATACCTACTATGAGCACATTGATAGGGTTCTTGAGGTACAACCGCATATCACTATGGATGATGGTGCCGATTTGACCTCAACGGCGCACCGAAAGGGAAAAGATTTTTGTGCTGGGATTCTTGGAGGGACTGAGGAGACAACTACGGGGGTTATTCGGCTCCGTAGCTTGGAGCGGAACGGTTACCTTGCGTATCCAATCATTGCGGTTAATGATGCCGATACGAAGCACATGTTTGACAACCGGTATGGAACAGGACAAAGTACAATTGAGGGCATTCTGCAAGCTACTCATGTTCTCCTTGCCGGAAAACGCTTTGTAGTCGTGGGGTACGGATGGTGTGGTCGTGGTATTGCTCTCCGGGCAAAAGGGATGGGAGCAAGGGTTGCCGTTGTGGAGGTACATCCTGTGCGAGCTCTTGAGGCGCTCATGGACGGTAACGAGGTCATGTCTATGACGGAGGCAGCACTGTGGGGGGACATTTTCGTTACCGCGACCGGTAATGTTGCGGTCATTCGAGAAGAGCATTTTCTCCTTATGCGAGACGGAGCGATTCTTGCCAACGCCGGCCATTTCAATGTAGAGATTGACATTGCTGCCCTTGAGTCGCTGAGCGTGGCAAAGAGAGTCGTTCGGCCCCTTGTGGAGGAGTATACTTTGGAGAATGGGAAAAGACTGTACCTCCTTGGAGAGGGGCGTCTCGTGAACTTAGCATGCGCTGAAGGTCACCCATCATCGGTAATGGATATGAGCTTTGCTAACCAGGCACTTTCTGTAGCATACCTTGTTGAGCATGCTACGCATCTTGAAAAGAGGGTGTATAGAGTTCCGCAGGAGATTGATGAGGAAGTTGCTCGTCTCAAGCTCCTTGCACTTGGCATACGGCTTGAGGAAATGACTCCTCGCCAGAGAGAGTACCTGAGTTCCTGGCAGGAGGGTACATAGTATCCCTGCTCCGTTCTGGGGAACGGGGCCGCATAGTCCAGAGGGAGGTGGCATTATGCAGGAGTACGAACTTGGTGTTGTCGTCCGACCGACTCTCAATGAGGAAGCCGTGCAGGGAATCGTGGAAAAACTCAAGAGTACTGTGGTGAATCAGGGAGGAACAGTCCATAGTGTGGATTTCTGGGGAAAACGGAGGCTGGCGTATCCTATCGATAAGCAGAAAGAGGGGTACTACATTTTCCTCCGGTTCAGCCTCTCTCCCAGGAATGTGGCTGAAGTGTCTCGGGTTGCTCGATACACTGAAGACATCCTTCGCCATATTCTGGTGAAGGAAGAGAGAAAACCCGAGAAACTCGCTGCAGCTCAGACAAGTGATGCAACGACCCAGTCTGAATAAGGTTTTCCTTATTGGTTTTCTCACTCAGAGCCCGGTTGTTCGCTACGTTCCAAACGGCGTACCTGTGACGAGCTTCTCTGTAGCTGTATCACGGGGAATGGGTGGCGAGGATAATCGGGAGTACTTTGATTATCTTCAGATCGTGGCGTGGAGGGATCTTGCGCTTTTTTGTGGAGAGTATCTGAAGCGGGGAGATTGGGTCTTTGTTGAGGGGAGAATCCAGGTGCGTGTTTTTGAGGATCAGGGTGGACAGAAGAGGAAGGCGTATGAAATCGTGGCTCAAGAGGTAAAACGTCTCACCGGTTGTCCACCAGTTGCAGAGGAAAGACATTTTGAGCTTTCTTGAGGGGAGGATTCAGGCATGGCCGTTGAAAGAGAGGAACGCGTTTTGAGGAAGAGATTCTTTCGGAAGAAAAAGAAGGTGTGCATTTTCTGCCTGGGGAAGGCGCACATTGACTACAAGGATGTGGAGACCTTGCAGAAGTTCCTCAGCGAGCGGGGCAAGATTATTCCTCGGCGCATCAGCGGGAATTGTGCGAAACACCAGAGGAGACTTGCCCAGGCTATTAAAAGGGCTCGGGAAATGGCACTTTTGCCGTACATCATTGAGTAAGCTCCTTCTATGTCCATGAGGAGTGTTCGACCAACCGTTGAGGGTGCTTTCCTTTCCGCCCTCACGGTTGTTCTCTACCTTGCCTCCATATACATTCCTGTTTTGGGAATTCTGGTGAGTTTTCTCTGCCCTCTTCCGGTGATGTTCCTTGTCATTCGGTGGGGCGTACGTGTAGGATTTCTGGCGTCTGTGGTGGCGAGCATCCTCGTTTTTGGGTTTGCAGGGCTTATGCAGGCCGTAACGTGTCTTGTAGGTTTTTCCCTTCTTGGTATTGCTATGGGCATCACGATACGGAGAGGATATGCGCTCTTTGAGATTCTTGCACTCAACACGGGAGTCTCTCTTCTTTCAAAGCTTGCTCTTATAGGGATAGCCTTTGCTGTTGCAGGGAAGAACCCCTTGACTGAGAACATCCGTCTCTTCGAGGAGGTTCTGAAACGTACCCCATGGATTTCCCATAACTCTCCTGGTGTTGAGGGCTTTGTGGAGCTTGTACGTCTTACCCTGCCTGCCCTGCTTATTGTAGCATCGTTTCTTGATACAGCTTGCAACTT
>JBDIWL010000017.1:0-12711 GCA_039638315.1 Candidatus Caldatribacterium thermophilum
CCTGCGTCCTACACCTGGTGGGGAAAGCGTGCCCTGGTTTAGGGTATTCTACAATCTGCGTGCTGTTGAGGGAATTCCGGAAGCGCTCAAAGTCTTTGCTACGTACGTTCCGCCGGCCCTTCTCCTTATTGTTGGGGCGTGTCTCCTCTGGTATATCGTGAGCAAGACCCGGACTGGTCGGTACATCTACGCCGTGGGAAGTAATATCGAGAGTGCTTACGTAAGCGGTATCAATACCGGGAGAACCCAGATGTTTGCCTGTCTCATCAATGCGGTGTTTATCTTCCTTGCTGCTCTCTTTTTCGTTGGACAGAACCAAACTGGAGACGCCCGTATGGGTGGTCCACTAACCCTTCGATCCATTGCCGCCGTAGTCGTTGGTGGTATTGCCCTCACTGGTGGTCGAGGGAGTGTGTACATGGCTATTGTGGGAGCACTCATTTTGAGCTTTGTTGGCAGAATTATTTTCTTTGCTGATATTCCAAACGCGTATCAGACGCTGGTTTCGGGAGTCATTGTCATTGCCGCAATTGCTGGTCCAGCGTATGTAACCTTGAGGCGAGAGCTCCTTTAGGGTGAGAGTATGGAGACGTTGCTCAAAAAAGTGGTTCTCTGGCGTGGGTATGTTTTCCCAGCAAAATACCGGAAAATTGTGACAATCCTTGTGCTTATTGTCCTTCTGTATGTTGGCGGAGGAATTATTGTACCTGGTTTCCTGAGTATAGAACAGATTCTCCTCACCCTTAAACTTGCTGCCTTCGTCGCTCTTTTTGGCCTTTGCCAGATGATTGTTATCGTAGCTGGAGGAGGTGGTCTCGATCTTTCCGTGGGGTACATGGCGACTCTAACGGCTGTGCTAACGGCAAGCGTTATGGATGGACGAAATGAGTATTTGTGGCTTGCTCTCCTTGTTGCTTTTGCTCTCGGAGCTCTCGTGGGATTGGCCAATGGTGTATTGACGTCGTATCTCCGTCTTCCACCACTTGTGGTAACGCTTGCCATGGCCGACATCCTTCAGGGTATTGTGAATGCTTATGTGGCGGGAAAAGCCATTACGGGAAGGCCGTCGCCAGTACTTGTTGTACTTTCTGCACGCTTAACCGGTATCTTCCCTAATATTCTCTACGTCCTTATACCTGTGGCGTTCGTGACGACTCTGGTTTTCCAGAAGACAAAGTGGGGGCAAATTCTTTTCGGCGTGGGAGCCAACGAGCGGACTGCATATCTTTGTGGTATCAACGTGAGAAAGGTTCGATGCCTTACCTTTGTGGTCAGTGGTATTCTGGCAAGTCTCATTGGGTTGCTCCTTCTTGGGAATATGGGCATTGCTTTTAAGGACATGGGCTCGAATTACGTCATGCCAAGTATTGCTGCAGTTGTCGTAGGTGGTGTACCACTCTCAGGTGGGGGAGGAAGTTACCTTGGAGTCATTCTTGGTTCGATTTTTCTCCAGGCGCTGACGAACCTCCTGACTGCTCTTGGTCTTGGAGACGCAGGAAAGTGGCTTGGATTTGGTATCATCCTCTTTGCAATGCTCAGTGTTTATGCAAGTAATCGACGGAAGCGTTGAGGTTCTCTACCGAGAACCTCAACGCCACGTCTTTTCAGTCAAGGTGCTGCAGATTTAGCCCACGGGTGAACCCTCGTCAGCAAAGGCTTTTCTTGGGCTACAATTTCCCCAGGAATCGGGTAGAATAATGGGAAAGGTGAGGTTTTTTGAAAATCCTTGGTATTCGAGGAAGCCCACGGAGAGGAGGAAATAGCGACCGGCTTCTTGATTGGTTTCTTTCAGGAGTTGTGGGGGAGAACGAGGTTGATATTCTTACCCCTTCTCAACTCCGTATTCACTTCTGCCGTGGTTGCCGGTACTGCGAGAGTACAGGATTCTGCGTTATTAAAGATGATATGACTGAAATTGCAGCAAAACTCCTCGCAGCGGATCGGGTGGTTGTGAGTACCCCGGTATTCTTTTACGGACTCCCAGCTTCGCTTAAAGCTCTTGTTGACCGAATGCAACCTCTTTGGGCAAGACGGTACATTTTCGGAGAAAGGATGTCGGAGAAGAGGGGTTTCCTCCTTGCAGTGGGAGCGACAAGGGGAGAAAGACTCTTCGAAGGGGTGGTGCTTACTATAAGGTACTTCTTTGACGCTTTTGGGTGCGTCTATAGGGGAGGACTGTTCTTTCGGGGATTCGATGTTCCGGGATCCGTAGAGGGATGCACTGCATGTCGGGAAGAGGTACAAGCCAGTGGACGATACTTTTTCCGAGGTGAAGAGCGGTGATTGTTCTCTGTACACGACTACTTGAGGACCCAGAGAAACGCGACCTTGCGGAAGAGTTGAGAAGTAGGGGTTACTCTATCCATTTTGTCGATTTTGACGAAAAGAAAACGGCGGTAATCAGCGAACGTTCCTTTCCTGTTTCTGGAATTTTTCCTTCTTCTCTCGTTGAGAGGATCATTGATCTTGAGACGTCCTTCCAGCTTGCACACCGGGCCTTTCGTCCTCAAGGTACTGTTGTGCGAGTGGGTAATGTGGAAATCGGCGGAGAGACGGTTGTTGTCATTGCTGGGCCATGTGCTGTAGAGTCAAGGGAACAGCTTTTCCGAACCGCGGAAGCTGTCCAGAGGTTTGGTGGACACATTCTTCGGGGAGGAGCTTTTAAACCTCGCACTTCCCCTTACAGTTTTCAGGGTCTTGGGATCGAAGGGCTTGAAATTCTTGCCGAAGCCCGGGAACGCTTCGGTCTCCCGGTCGTTACCGAAGCTACAAGTCCTGAGAACGCAGAACTTGTGGCTGCCTACGCCGATATGATTCAAATTGGGGCTCGAAATATGCAGAATTTTGAGCTTTTGAAAAAGGTGGGAACCCTGCGAAAACCTGTTCTCTTGAAGCGGGGTATGTCAGCTACCGTTGAAGACCTTCTCCTTGCGGCTGAATATATTCTAAGTCTTGGGAATTTCCAGGTTGTTCTCTGCGAACGCGGCATCCGGACGATTGAGCGTCTCACGCGAAATACCCTTGACCTTACAGCCATTCCTCTCATTAAAGAACTCTCTCACCTTCCTGTTGTCGTTGATCCGAGCCATGGTACTGGTCTTCGGGAAAAAGTCATTCCCATGGCGAGAGCTGCTTTGGCCTGTGGGGCGGATGGTGTCATGGTTGAAGTACACCCAGAGCCGGAGCGAGCGCTCTCCGATGGACCTCAGAGTCTCCGTATTGAGCAGTTTCGGAAACTCATGCGGGATCTTGAGGTTATAAGCATCCTTGTGGGTAGGGAGCTCAGAAAGAAGGACATCGTCTCTGAGGTGTTTCACGAACCACGTTTGGTTTCCTCAAACTCTGTAGAACTTCGAGTTGCTTTTCTTGGGGAACAGGGTTCTTTCAGTTCTCAGGTTGCTCGGCGTTCTTTTGGAGAGTACGCCGAGCTCCTCCCGTGCCAAAATTTCCGGGAAATTTTTGAACGGGTGTCTCACGGTACGGCTACCCATGGAATTCTCCCCATTGAAAACACTATTACCGGGAGCATACACCATAACTTTGACCTTCTCCTTGAGTTTCCCGAAGTGTTTATCGTTGGGGAAAGGTTCATTCGTGTCTCCCAGCATCTCGGGCTGTACCCGGGAACAAAGCGGGAAGAGCTTCAGGTGCTCTTTGCGCATCCCCAGGGACTTGCCCAATGCGGAAAATTCCTCGAAGGTTTGAAGAACGTTCGAGTTATGAACGTTGGCAGCACGGAAGAGGCTGCTCGGAGAGCTGCCGAATTTGGACAAGGGGGTGGTTGCATCTCGAATGAAGAAGCAATCGCGAAGTATGGTCTTGAGAGAGTAGAAGAGGACATCGAGGACAATCCTCGGAACTTTACCCGCTTTATCGTTATCTCCAAGTACTTCGAACCTCTCCCTGAGCATGATAAGGTTTCCTGTGTTTTTGCTCTTCGGAATTATCCTGGAGCACTTTACGAGGCTTTAGGAGTTTTTGCCCGTCGGGGGGTGAACCTCCTGAAGCTCGAGTCACGACCATTTGTAGGAAAGCCATGGGAGTATCTCTTCTACGTAGACTGGGAGGGAAACCTTGTCGAAGGGAAGTATCAGGAACTCGTTGAGGAACTGAAGACGAAGAGCACCTTCCTCCGAGTTCTCGGCAGTTACAAGAATGCTTGGAAGATTGAGGGTTTTGAAGTTGGACTATAGGTGGATTGTGCGAAGAAGGAGTTTGCAGTATAATTTTCGACTGAACGGTCAGTTCAATTCTTTGGAGGTGGAGGGATGGAGCGGCTCGCCCAATGGATAGAGAAGCATCCTTGGCCTGTTCTTGGAATGACGTTTTTTCTGACCCTTCTTTTCCTCTGGAAACTTAAGGATATCCGTTTTGAAGACGATATTACCAAATACCTTCCCGAAAACGACCCAGAAATTTCCTTCTACAACTCTCTGGAGGAAAGGTTTGCAGGCTTTGAGAAGAAAAGCGTTATCGTGGCTTTGGAGTTTGATGATCTCTTCACCCCCGAGAACTTATCTCTTTTGCAAAAAATTGTTGAGAGCATAGGAAATCTTCCCACAGTTAAGAAAGTTACTGCGCTCACCAACATGCCAGAAATTGTCGCTACAGAGTATGGCATAAAGGTTCAGGAGATCGTTGAAGCATTGCCAAAGGATGTCGAAGAAGCACGGGACCTCAAGAAACGTCTCCAGGGTAATGACCTTGTCTGGGGGAAGATTGTTACTTCTGATGGCAAGGGCACGATTATCCTTGTTTCCTTCTTTGATACTGCCGATCAGGACAAAGCCATTCGTGATGTAGAGCAGGTTCTCCACACGATAGGTACCCAGAATGTGCGTGTGACCCTTTTTGGACCACGCATTATTGCCAATGAGATGTCGAAGGATGCGCGACGAAACATGCGCTTCCTGACCCCCATTGCTGGCGGGGTGCTCCTTGGCATACTCTTTTGGGGCTTTAAGAACGTTCGGGGAACCATTCTTCCAATTGTGATTGCTCTTCTTGCTGCTCTGTGGGCCATGGGGGTAGCAATGTTTCTTGGAAAATCCTTTACCGTTATTTCTGCATCACTTCCGGTATTGCTCCTGTCCCTTGTCAGCGCATATGGAATTCATTTCATCAACCGGTACCATGAAGAACAAACCCTTCTTGGAAGCGCCCAGGCAGTCGAACGAACCCTGAAAGGGGTTTTCTTACCCATCCTTATGAGCGCCCTCACCACGATGGGTGGGTTTCTTTCCCTCCTTTCCGCCACCATTAGACCCGTTTCCGATTTTGGCCTTTACGCTGCTTTAGGTGTCTTTTTTGGGATGGTTCTTGCGACGTTTTCTCTTGGAGCACTTTATGCGGCCTTTCCTGTTCGCAAAAGTGGTCGAGGTAGGGTATCTGGGGGGAAGCAAGGCGACCATTTCCATCGTTTTCTTCTCTTTTTGAGCCATGCTTTGCTCCATCGAAAACGTACTGTTCTTATCCTTCTCCTGGCGGTTACACTATTCCTCTGCGCAGGTATCCCGAGGATTCAGGTGGAGACCACCATTCGCATGCAAATGGGTAAGGAACATCCAATCACGAGACTTGTTGAGTATTTTAAGGAACGTTTTGGAAGCACAGACTACAACTATCTCTGGGTATCGTCAGAAAATCTCAAAGAGCCTTTTGTTCTCCGAGAGATGGTTCGTGTTGCCCAGTATCTGAAGCAGTTCCATAATTTCCAGGAGCCTTCCTCAATTTCCTCGTTTCTCCTTGACCTGAACGAGGCAATGGAAGGATGGCGAGCAATACCTGCTGATGAGGAGAAAATTCAAAATCTCTGGTTTTTCGTGGAGGACAGTGAGTACCTGAAGGGAAGGATTTCTGGGGATGGGAGAGAAACGTTAGTTGAGTTCAAAGCTCAGGAGACAACATCAGCAGAGCTCAAAAGGGAACTTGAGAGAGCCAGGGCGTTCCTTGAGAGTCGTCCGAAGCGTGTGAGGAAAGTTCCTCTTAAGGATGCTAACGCGCAAGATGCATTGGTACGAACAATTGTTGATGACCTTATTCTCTTTGGTGTGTCCCTTCCCCAGGATACGCTTCAGGCTGTCGTTTACGAATTTCTCAAGAAGCCCTGGGCAGATTTTGTGACCCGTGACTCCTCCTTCCTCGCCAAAGTTGTCCGTGATGCCCAGCTCGAAATAGAGGATCTTGGTCTTGATGTAGAAACCGTTCGGGGGGTTCTTGACCAGGCTCTTGCGGAAGGAGTTCCTGTTGAGAGGATCCTTGAGGAGAGCCTTGGTCTTGATTTGGAAAGCGCTCTCTACCTTGGTGAGGTACTTTCTGTCTCCCTTGAGCGAGTTGCTAAACGAGAAAAGGTAGAGGCGCTTCGTTCGAAAATCGAGGAACTCCAGGGAGAGAAGTTAGGAAGAGAATGCGACTTTGCCCTGTATGAAATCCTTGACGAAGTGGCCTATGTCGAAGATGAGGCAGGGGATGTGACTGTTGCGTACCGAATCACTGGGACTCCAATCATCAGTAACCGTGTGAACGAAATGCTTTTTGGTCAGCAAGTAGAAAGCATGGTTCTGGCTTTTGCCGTCGTTTTTGGTCTTCTTCTTTTACAACTTGCTTCCCTGCGACGAGCAAGTATCGCCATGGTCCCCATTCTCCTTACCGTGGCTACATCCTTTGGTGTTATGGGGTGGTTTGGCATCCCCCTAAATGTGGCTACTCTCATGGTAGCAAGTATCGCCATTGGTGCTGGTATCGACTACGCTATTCATTTTTCAGCTCGCTGGTACAAGGAAATAACCACAAACTCTGGCTCGCAGGCGCTCAGAGCGACTCTCCTGAATACGGGGAGAGGCATTCTCCTGAACGCGCTGGGGGTTGCTGGAGGTTTATACGTCATGGCGCTTTCCAGAATTCATATGTTGCGGATTTTTGGTTCACTTGTGGCAACAGTGCTTCTCCTTGGTGTTTTTTACACCTTCATAGCCCTTTCGCTTCTGCTTCATCTTGAGGAGTACCTTGGGAATGAAAACTCAAAGAAAAAGGAGGTTTCGTCTCTATGAAACGGTTTCTTGCAGCACTCCTTATCTTTGTGCTCTTTTTCATGGGTAGACTTGTCTTTGCTCTCACCGCTCAGGAAATTCTTGACGAGGTGGAGGCTCGACGTACCCAGTTTACAACTCAAAAAACGGTTGGGAAGCTTGTCCTTGTCGATGCTTCAGGAAAAGAAGAAACTCGAGAGATGGTTATGTATCTAAAGGATGAGGGTGATGACAAAACCTCTGTTATCTTCCGCTTTTTGAGCCCTGCTGACGTGAAAGGAGTTACGCTTTTGAGTCTTCGCAGCGGAGAAAAAATCTACCTCTACATGCCTGCGTATAAGAAAGTCCGTCTCATTGCTGGCTCAAGCAAGAGCGAAAAATTCATGGGGACTGACTTTAGTTACGATGATCTCTCGGCAGGGTACGGAAAGGAGGATTACGACAGTACTCTTCAAGGGGAAGATGAAGCAAACTACTATCTCGAGCTTGTTCCGAAAAAGCTGGATTCGAAGTACGGGAAACTCGTTATGGTCGTCGATAAGGAAAGGTTCTACTTCAAGAAAATAGACTTCTTCGACACCGCTGGTAATCTCTGGAAGACTCTCGAGGTACATGAAGTTCGAGAAAAGGAGGACGGAAGCATTCAGATTCTTAAGCTTTCCCTGAAAGATGTCAAGGAAAATCACGTTACCCGTATGGAAGCAAATTCCATTGAGGAAAATATCCCTTTGCCTGATGATTTCTTTAGCGTCCGTACAATTCAGCGTCCGACACTATAGAGTGAGGTCGATGCCAGTGATGCGAAGGCTTTTGGTAACATTGGAGGTTGGTCTTTTAGTCCTCCTTGGATCGTTTGTCGGGGCCCTGGAGGTTCAGGGGGATGCCGTTGTCTGGGGACGCTACAGTATCGTGGAAAAGGACTTTGACTATGGTGTGGTAATAGATCTTTCTTCAACAGCGACTTTAAGTGACAGGTACTTTGGCAATGTGGATCTCCTTTTGAAGTACCAGGATGAGAATAACATTCGTCCTTTTAGGGTGCAAGAGATAAGTCTGCAGGGTGTTCAGGCTCCCTGGGAGACGACAGATTTCCGGGTTGGTCTTCTTGAGGTGACCTGGGGGGCTTCGGATGTTATGAGTCCTGTAGATGTTCTCAATCCTCGGCCCTTTTCTCGAGGACTTGATGGAGCCATGTTTGGGGAAAAGATCCCTGTTCCGGCTCTTGATTTCGAGTGGTATCTGAGCAACACTTGGTCTCTTGAACTTTTCTACCAGCCCCGTTTTGTAGGTCACTTTATTCCCGAGTTTGTTGAAGAGCAATTCTTGATGTCCTCGTTCCTCCCCTTTGGGATTCTCCCCGAGAAAACTCATGTAGTTATCGTGAAAGAGGAACCCCCTGTGGGTTTTGCGTGTCCCATTTGGGCGCTTCGGGCTCGAGGCTCTCTTGGCTCTTTTGATGTCGCGTTAAGCTACGTCAATGGCTACTTTCTTTCTGCCTATCCGAGAGAGACCGTCATTTCTCTGCTTCCTGAGGGAATCTGGGATGTTCAAGTGCGTTCTGGATATCCCAAGAGGTCTGTTCTTGGCTTCGAGTTCCAAGGGACACTTCCGGGGGTAGAGGGTTTGACGCTTCGGGGTGATGTGGCCTGGATTATTCCGGAACAGTGGATACATACGGTAGTGCTTCCACATGGCGAGAGGATTTCGATTCCAGTTTTTGATGTGCCGTATTGGAAAGCGAGTCTCGGAATGGATTATTCCTGGAACAGTACGTACGTGAGTGTTGCATACCTCCTTGGAAATCTCTGGGAGGAGGGAGAGAACGTTTCGCCCTATGGGTATGTTCACGTCGACTGGCAGAGTAAGGACAAGAAGTGGAAACCCTTTGCAAATTGGGTAGTAAGCTTCGAGGATGGAAGCACGGTTTGGATTCTTGGGACGGAGTACAAACCAAAAGACAACTGGAATGTTACCCTTAGGTACACTGTTTCTCAGGGAGCCTTAGGGAGTAAGCTTGGGAATGTGGGGGAAGAGGTATATCTTGAGGTGAAATATAGCTTTTGAGGTGGTGTCTTTGGAGGAAACAAGGCAAAAAATCCTTGAGGCAGCAAGAAAGGTCTTTGCTGAGAAAAGTTTTTTTGATGCTACTCTTGAAGATGTGGCACATCGCTCTGGAGTCAAGAAGTCTACGATATACTACTACTTCAAGAGCAAGCTGGACCTCCTTATGGAGATTGTGCACGAAGTTCTCGAAGAGCTTGCTGTGACTTTAGACGCAAATCTTCCAAAGGGAGATGTGCGAGAGATTCTTACAAGCCTTGTCGATTGTTACTGCGATTTCTTTTCTCAGAAAAGCGATCTCTTTGTCGTCTTCCAGCGCGCTGCGTTCGACCTCCTTTCCCATAAGGAAGCTTGCGGGTACTTCCAAGAGGTCATTCAGAAGTTTCGAGACCTTCAGAGGAAAATAGCTGAGAGTATTGGGTCGATTACTACGAAGAAAGGAAAGCAAATCCCTGGAGATGCTGTGCTTCGAGTCGTTACTTCGAGTATTTGGGGATACTGCATGGAAGAGGTCAGAGAAGGCAGGACCATAACTGAAGGGGATAGGGAGTTCCTTAAGGAAGTTTTCACTGCTTTTCTTGCGTAAGGTGAGAAGTGTGCGGAAAGTGATTGACCTTCGCCGGGATACCATTACGTTACCCACGGAGGAGATGAAGCGCTTTGCTTTCCAGGCTCCTCTGGGGGACTCAGTGTATGGGGAAGACCCTATGCAGAATGAACTCGAAGCTCTGGCGGCTTCTCTTCTTGGAAAAGAAGCAAGCATCTTTCTTCCCAGCGGCACCATGGGAAATCTCGTTGCCCTGCTTGTGCATACCAACCGAGGAGACGAAGTCATTCTTGAAGAAAACGCCCATATCCGAACCTCAGAAACTGGGGGCATAGGGGCTATTGCGGGACTTATGGTGCGGACTCTGCGAGGTGAGGATGGGGCTCCGGATCCTGATGACATTCGTCGGGCGATACGTCCAAAAGATATTCATTATCCCTGTACCCGTCTCATTTGCCTTGAAAACACGCATTACCGCTATGGAGGGATTGTGCCTCCTCTCTCGAAATTACAGGCCATCAAGAGACTCGCTGAGGAAGAAGGCCTGAGGGTACACCTTGATGGGGCTCGCCTTTTTAATGCATCGGTATACCTTGGGATTCCTGCAAAAGATATTGCCGCCTGTGCCGATACGGTGATGATTTCACTCTCCAAGGGTCTTGGCGCTCCTGTGGGTTCAATTCTTGCTGGGCCAAAGGATCTCATTGAGAAGGCGAAGTGGTATCGGAAGATGCTCGGGGGAGGAATGCGCCAGACGGGATGGCTTTGCGCCTGTGGTATTGTTGCTCTTTCTCCCCAAAACATTGCACGCCTTGCAGAAGACCATGCTAATGCTCGTCTTCTTGCTGAAAAACTGGCGGAAATCGAGGGTTTTGAGGTCGATCTTTCAAGAGTTCAGACAAATTTTGTTCTCCTCCGCATACAGCGTAAGAATCTCACAGCGTATCGTTTTGCTATGCTCCTTAAAGAAAGGGGAGTGCTTGTGACTCCAGTATCGGAAACTCTTGTCCGGTTAGTAACTTCGAAAGAAGTTGCAAGGGAAGACATCCTCAATGCAGTGGCTATTATCCAGGAGGTGCTGGAGCAGTGAAACAAAAGCTCAAAGATCTTGTGCAGTCCCTCATAGACTCTTGCCCTCAGGAAGGGTATATACCTTTTGAGGAATACGCTTTTCAAGAGAGCGTTAAGGCTTATCTCCTCGACCTTTGTAATCTTGAGCTTGAGGACGTGGAAGCTTTTCTCAGCAGAACATCACTTCTTGAAACATTGAAAAAGCTCCTTGGAGAACATCTTTTACATTTCTCACCCAATACTCTTTTGTGGCTTGCAGAAGTCGAAAGAGGACTCGGAATGTTTCGGGAAGTGCTTGAAGATAATCAACGCTCGCTTTCCGCTTCTTAAGGGCAGCGGCCTTGTTTTCTTTTGCTTTCAGGGGTATAATCTCTGTAGAACAGAGGTTCTAAAGAGGGGAGCGAGTTGCATTTTCAAGGAAGGAGAACTTTTTGGAGTTCGTGAGGAAGCGAAACCCCTGGCTTTCCGTCTACGTCCCCGTACCTTAGATGAGGTTGTTGGTCAACCTCACTTAACCGGTCCTGATGGTCTTTTGCGTCGCATTGCTGGAACTCGTTTTCTTCCCTCCCTCATCTTTTGGGGTCCCCCGGGAACGGGCAAAACCTCTGTAGCTTTTATTCTTGCTGAGGCTTGTGGATACCGGATAATCTCTCTGAGTGCTGTAGCCTCGGGAGTGAAAGAGATTCGCGAAGCAGTTCAAGAAGCTGAGAACACCTTGAGATTCCAGGGAAAAAAGACGGTTTTCTTTATTGACGAAATCCACCGGTTCCACAAAGGGCAACAGAGTCTTCTTCTCCCCTACGTGGAAGAAGGCGTTGTTACGCTTATTGGGTCTACTACGGAAAACCCTTCTTTTGAAATTATTCCCCCCCTTCTCTCGCGAGTACAGGTTGTCCTCTTTCGAGAGATTCCCCCCGAGGACCTCCTGATTCTTTTGCGACGGGCTCTTGAGGAAGAGCGAGGTCTTAAGGGCAAGGCACCACCCTTTGAGGAAGAAGCATTACAGTGGATTGCGCACCTTGCTGATGGCGATGCTCGCCGTGCTCTTAACATGCTTGAAACAGCGGTTTCCTTTGCCCAGTGGGAAGAGAAAAAGGTTGTTGATGTTGCTTTCCTCAAGAGTATCTTTCAAAAGACCTCTTATCTCTACGATAAAGCAGGAGAAGAGCACTACAATCTTCTCTCAGCGTACCATAAGAGTCTCCGGGGAAGCGATCCGGATGCCGCTTTGTATTGGCTTGCCAGAATGCTTGAGGCAGGCGAGGATCCCCATGCCATCCTGCGGCGTCTCATCGCCTGTGCTTCGGAAGATGTGGGAAACGCTGATCCACAGGCATTGCTCGTTGCTCTTGCGGCACGGGAAGCTTTTGATTTCCTTGGAGAACCGGAAGGAAGGCTGGCTCTTGCACAAGCAACGGTGTATGTTGCCTGTGCCCCTAAGAGTAACGCTTCTTACCGAGCACTCCAAGAAGCCCTTGAGGACGTGCGGAGACACGGTTCACTCCCTGTTCCCCTTCATCTTCGAAATGCTCCGACAAGTATGCTTCGCAAAATGGGGTATGCGAAGGAGTACCAATATGTCCATGACTTTCCAGAAGGGTTTGTCGAACAGGACTATTTCCCCCAAGCCTTAGGAAGGCGAGTGTACTACCACCCAACAAACCGAGGGTACGAAAAAGTGCTTGCGGAGCGTCTTGCTCTTCTCTGGGGTAATCGCGGGTGAGAAAAGCACAGAAGCGCGTCTAAAGAGGTTGCTCTTTAGCAGGAGATTTCTTCCTCTGCTCTTTTGTTCTGTTCCTTTTTAGGTATCTTGCGCTTTGCAAGACCTCCTTCAACTTCTTGAAGTACTGTGAACGAAACTCTGGTCTATCTACAAAGAGAGGCCCAAGTCTTGTTGACAATTCTCAACCCCTGTGCTAAATTATCTCTTGCCCTGGGGGAACCAGGGCAAAAAGGAGAGCGCACCTTGAAAAGTGAATATTCCGCCTACTTCCTGAAGGTGGT
>JBDIWL010000018.1:0-12122 GCA_039638315.1 Candidatus Caldatribacterium thermophilum
GTTGACGCCTCTTGCACTTCCCCCTCTACGACTGCAAGATACTCTTTGTGAACCTCCCGGTTTTTGAAAGCCCGAACAAGCTCCACATAGGCAAGGTCTGATTTTGCCACCACCATGACACCTGAAGTTTCTTTATCAAGGCGGTGCACAATCCCCGGACGCAGGGGAGCACCGTAGCGGGCAAGGGGAACGCGAAGGTGCAAAAGAGCATTAACGAGGGTTCCCCTCTGGAAAGGGGAGACAGGATGCACCGCCATGTGAGGTCTTTTGTTGAGGAGCAACACATGGTCGTCTTCGTAGATGCGATCCACCGGGAGAGGTTCTGGAAGAATAGGAAGGTCGCCTTCCTGAGGCCAGAGAATTTCAAGGAGATCCCCTGGGCGAACGGGGGTACTGGGTTTGCGAAGAACGTTCCTATTCAGGCGAACACGTCCTTCCCGTACCATTCGAGCCAGGAAGGACCGAGAAAGGTGAGGAAAGTGCTCGTGTAACCACACATCAACCCGCTGGAACCCCTCATAGACAAGAATCTTTTCTCTCCTCATGGCGCAGGAGGCCCCATACCATACTGACAACACCAGCAACAATGAGTACATCGGCCACGTTGAAGGTTGCCCAGAAGGAAGGCTCGATGAAGTCAACGACGTACCCTCGCCACAGACGGTCTATGAGATTTCCCCAGGCCCCGGCAAGATATAAAGATCCCCCAAGACAGAGCATGAACGACCTGGGAATTCCCTTCGGGAAAAGGAAAAAGAGAAAGAACACCGTTACCCCAAGAGTGACCACAATGTGCTGTGAACGATTGAGAAACTGCAATCCGAAAGCACTGGCAAAGTTTCGCCGCAAATGCAACTGCAAAATCCCCGGAACAAGGGCAATACCTCTATTCCCCAGGACCTCTTCAGCCCACCACTTAGTTATCTGGTCGAAGGCAACCCCAAGGAACCACAAGAGGAAAAAAGCAAGCTTCCCCACTGCGTCACTTCCCAATCTTGCCTTCGTTGCGAAGATCCTGGAAGGAGAAACGGACAACCTCAGTCCCGCTATCCTCCTCGCGCATGTCTTCCTGAAGGCTTTCTTTCTCGAGGCTTTCCATAAAAGTTTGCAAAAGCGACTTAAAACGAATCTGAAAGAGCCGGTACTTTTCAAAAAGGCCTCGATACGAGGCTTCAATCTCGCGCTTTTTCTCCAGTGCTTCATCCACAATTTTCTGCGCTTTAAGCTGAGCCTCTTTGAGAATCATCTGCGACTCTCGTCGAGCGAGTTCTTTCTCAACCTCAGCCTGTCTCTTCCACTCCTCAAACTGAGTTTGCATCTCCGAGAGCTTTCGGCGGAGCTCCCTATTCTCCTCAAGGATCGAAGCAAGCTGTGCCGCCACTTCTTCAAGGAATTCCCGAACCTCTTCCTCGTTATACCCCCGAAACGACCGGCTGAACTCTGCCTCAGCAATATCCTCTGGCTTCAGTGGCAAACTCCTCACCTCGCTTTCTCAGAAAACTCCTGAGCTCTCCGATACGCCGCCTCCACACTCTCTATAAGGATACCCGTAAAACCCGCTCTTTCAAGAACATGGAGTCCGGCAATGGTTGTTCCTCCTGGAGAAGCAACGAGATTCTTCAAAACCCCAGGATGCGTTCCCCTTTCTTTCAGGAGAAGAGCAGTCCCAAGAACCGTTTGCACCGCAAGACGCAGGCTCTTCTCCCAGGGAAGACCAATCTTTACCCCTCCATCCATGAGTCCTTCAACGAAACGAGCCACAATCCCTGGCCCACTTCCACTCAAAGCGGTAAGAAGACCAAGCTCCCCTTCCTCCACCTCGAACACCCACCCTAAGGAGGCCAAGAGGAAAAGGAGTTCTTCTCGGTACTCTTCTGACACCTCCTGAGAAAAGTGCACCGGAACAACACCCTCACCAACCTCCACACAGAGATTAGGCATCATCCGTACAATCGGTGCAGAGAAGTACCTCCTGAGCTCTCCAACGGACACACCAGCAACGACTGAAATGAGGACCCCTCCTCTCCAGGACGAGAGGGCAAGGGCTGCCTCCTGGACATCCTTGGGTTTGACGGCAAAAAAAACAAAACGGGGAGGATAGAGGAGGGGGTCTTCGACCCAGGTTACGTTACATGAAGCGGCAAGACTCTGTGCCCGCTCTGCGACTTTATCGAAAAGGAGGAAACGGTACTTCCTGTGCCACCCATCTCGTACAAGACCCCGGACAAGGGCGCTTCCCATGTTTCCACATCCAAAAAAGAGGATATCCCCGCTCATTGCGTCCTCCTCTCCCCGAAAATCGCTCGTCCAAGACGAAGCATTGTCGCTCCTTCAAGAACTGCCAGGTGGTAATCGTCACTCATACCCATGGAAAGCTCGGTGAGCGTAATCCCGGGTATTTCCATGTTGTTCATCCTATCTCTAAGTTCTCGGAGCCGGCGAAACACCCTCCGGATTTCTTCCTCACTGCCACCCTGAGGACCAATAGTCATGAGCCCTACAACACGAATCCTCGGAAGAGCAGCAAGTTTTCGAAGAAGCTCTGGAAGCTCCTCTTCCCGTATACCTCCCTGTGTTGCCTTTCCTGTGAGATTCACCTGTACGAGAACCGGATAGGCTTCTTTTCCCACATCGTGCAGATACGTTGCCATTGTACTCCCAAAATCTTCCCGGTCAAGGGAGTGCACAACGTGAAAATGGGTAACGATCTTCTTTAGCTTATTCCGCTGGATGCGACCAATGAAATGCCACGTAACGTCCCTGTTTGAAAAGAACGGCATCTTTTGCAGAGCTTCCTGCACACGGTTTTCTCCAAAGGCATGTATCCCGCACTCCAGCGCTTCTTCCATGAGTTCTGGAAGCACATCTTTTGTAACCGCCACAATACGCACATCCTCAGGATTCCTTCCTGCTCTCTCACAGAAGGCAACAATGGTTTCTCGGATACGCTCGATGTTCTTCGCCACACTGCCTGGAACCCGCAAGACAGACCACCTGCCACGGTTTCTGTCCCTCCTTCCAGGGGAGCCTCGGCCATGCATCCACATCTCGAGAAAGACGAGCAAGAACTTTTCGCCAGAAAGGGAGCGAAAGGAACTGCTTACTCTCAAGGACCTCAGGAAGCAGAGAGCCAAGGAGTCGATCCCCCCGAGCAAGGATGAGTTCAACCCATGCGCTGCGAGGGCTCTCCCCAGAAAAGGGAATCCTTAGCCTTCGGAGTTCTCTCTCAAAGACCTCTTTCTCCCTCTTCCAATCTCCCAAAGACGCAGCTTCAAGGTCTTCAAAGGGAGTATGGGGCTTGGGTACGAGGAAACTGTAAGAGACGAAAAGGCGTCCCGGGGATTGGGTGCGTTCCACAAGACGATGGAGAAAAGCAATGTCCGCCTCACACGACGTACGATCGGGTTTTCCAAGCATGAAGTAGAGTTTCACCCTTGGGAAACCCATCTTGAGGCACCTGTGGATGAGCTCTATCCACTCGTCGTTTGAGAGTCCCTTTCCAAGAAAACGGCGCAACGTCTCGTCTCCCGTTTCTGGAGCGAGGGTCACGGTCTCAAGGCCTCCTTGCCGAAGGAGCACGAGGAAATCTTCTCGCTCGTAGAGATCCTTCCCGGAAAGGGACGAGAGAGTTACTTGCTTCCCAAGGTGCACAATCCAGCGGAGAACTTCCTCAATCCCGGGGTACCCCAGAACATCCGAACCCACAAGGCCAATTTTTTCTGGTTCCCACGAAAGAGTACTCGTGACCATACGAAAGACACGATCAAGGGACCTGTGGCGAAGTGGTGCGTAAACTGCACAGCCAGCACAGAATCGACAACGGTACCGACATCCCCTGTTGAGCTCAACGAGCGCTGTTCTCTGGAAATGGGCCAAAGGGGTGTAAATGAACGTCCGTGTCTCAAAGGTGTTGATGTCTGCCCACTGACGGTGCACGGGGAGCGGAACCTCCGCCACAAACGTCTGGATGACCCCATCTCTATACAGGGGCACAACGCATTCTGGAACGTATACACCAGGAATGCGCGCAAGTGCCTGCCAGACTTCCCTTCGGGAAGCTCCCCGAGAGCGGAGCGCACTCCACACCTTGAGCACCTGCGGGAGAATGACCTCCGCTTCCCCGATAGCGAGAGCATCAGCAAAGGGAGCAACGATTTCAGGATTCAGCATAACAACCGGGCCGCCAAGAAGGACAAAGGGGTGCTCTTCCCCTCGCTCCACAACGTAAAGCGGAATACCCCCTTCCTTAAGCATCGCCAGAAAGGGGAAGATATCAAGCTCAAAGGAGAGGGAAAACGCAACAACGTGAAAATTCCTCAGAGGCAGACGAAGCACCACAGACCGCGGACCAGTGTCACTGAAGAACCGATCCCCCCACCACCCAGGGGTTGCAGCAAGCAGACGGGCAAGAGACTGGAAGCCAAGATGCGCCATACCAAGGCGGTATGGCCCAGGAAAACACAGGGCAAGACCATATTGACCACTTTTGGGAAGGACAAGACCCTGTTCACGGACCACCAAGATTCACTTCTCCTTCGTTTTTCGGAGAAACGCTGGGACATCAAGATCCCCAAGAGGGAAGGTATCCGCAAGATCGAGAGATTCCCCTTCTTCTACTTCCTTAGGGGGAGTGTCAAAGCCTGTGGCGATCACCGTAATTGCAATCTCATCCCGGAGGGATTCGTCAATAACCGCACCAAAAATGATGTTCGTCTGTTCCGAGGCAGCGTTCCCGATGACCTCTGCCACTTGACGCACTTCCCAGAGGGTGAGATTCGGGCCACCGGTAACGTTAAAAAGAATGCCCTTTGCCCCCCGGAAGGGAATCTCAAGGAGTGGGCTCTCCACAGCCATTCGAGCAGCCTCTTTCGCCTTGTGCTCTCCTGAGGCCCGTCCAACCCCCATAAGGGATGTGCCGGCATTCTCAAGAATCGCCCGCACATCGGCAAAATCGAGATTAATAATTCCCGGGACGGTGATGAGGTCCGTAATTCCCCGAACTCCCTGGAGCAGGACGTTATCCACAATGCGGAAGGCTTCCTGAAGTGAGACAGAACTGTTGGCAATGCTCAGGAGGCGATCGTTCGGAACAACTATGAGCGCATCAACGTGTTGGCGCAAAAGGGCGATACCCTCCTCCGCCTGGCGCATTCTCCTTGGCCCTTCAAAGGAAAAGGGCTTCGTCACCACCGCTACGGTGAGGATGCCGAGCTCCTTGGCAATACGGGCAACCACTGGTGCTCCCCCTGTACCTGTCCCTCCACCCATGCCGGCGGTAATGAACACCATATCAGACCCTTCGAGGACCTCAAAAATCTTGTCCTGGTCTTCTTCTGCCGCTTTCCTCCCAATCTCAGGATTTGCACCTGCTCCAAGACCTCTTGTGAGCTTAGCCCCAATCTGGAGCTTGATATCAGCCTGAGAGCGGCGGAGTACCTGGAGATCCGTGTTAATGGCCACAAAGGTAACTCCCTGAAGCCCTGCTTCAATCATTCGGTTCACCGCGTTGCCGCCGCCTCCCCCTACACCAACAACCTCTATTTTCACCTCTCCATTCATTGGCTGCTTGCGTCGTGACGTCATACTCTCCAACCCCCGTTCCCCCTCACTCTATCATAAAGTAATCCTTAAGGCGTTCCACAAACCATGACCTCGTTCGCTGGAAACTCTCAAGAAGACTGGGGCGCTTCTTTGCGGAAGCTTCAAGGATAGCAAGCTGTAAAAGTCCGCAGGCAGTGGAGAACATAGGGTTTGCTATTGTCTGCACCATACCGGTGTACCCGGTGCTCTCTGGGTAACCAAGCCTCACGGGAACCTTGAGGAAAGAGGCAGCAAATTCTACAATACCGTCAAGGAGCGCCGTTCCTCCAGTAAGCACAATGCCCCCCTGGAGAAATTTCCCCCAGCCTGAAGCACGAAGTTCTCGGGCAAGGAGCGTGAAAATCTCCCGTATCCGCGCTTCAATAATCTCGCAGGCGTACCTCCTGCGTATCGTCTGAAGAGCACTCCCCCCGAGATCTCGCACCTCCACGACCTCATCCTCAGGGATGTGCCTGCTGAAAGCACATCCGTAGTGGACTTTCACACGTTCTGCCTCATCTCGAGAGGTCCGCAAACCCACAGCAAGGTCAAGGGTAATGTGTTCGCCTCCTATTGGGATAACCTTGGAAAAACGCGGACTCCCCCCGTAGAATACCGTAATATCAGTCGTCCCACCTCCAATATCCACCAGGGCAACACCAATCTCCTTTTCAGTGGGCGAAAGGACAGCTAACGCAGAGGCAAGGGGCTGAAAAGCAACCCCAGTGACATCAATTCCTGCCTGCTGGAAACTTTTTACGAAATTGTGCAGGTGATTCTCCTGTGCAAGGACAAGATGCGTACGGACCCGAAGCTGCGTTGCTACCATACCCACCGGATCCGCTACGCCCTTTTGTTCATCAACGATGAATTCCTGAGGGAAAAGATGGAGAATCCTTTGGGACTTGAGATCCACCTTTGTCTTTGTGCTCTCAATGGCGCTTTCTGCATCCCGTTCGGTGATCTCCCGTCCCCCTCTTCCAAGAAAGAGCTCCCCCTCAAGATTAAAGGAGGTCACCCCATCCCCGGCTATGCCAGCGTAAACCACGTTCGGGAGAACCTGGGCAACCTCAAGTGCTGCAAGAAAAGAATCCCGAAGGGCCTGAGCAACCTTACCAATGTCGACAATTCGGCCCTTTCGGATACCGGAAGAACTCCTGAGACCAACCCCAAGGATTTCAACCGCAGCACCATGCTTTCTCCCAATAAGGGTACAGATTTTACTTGTCCCAACGTCCACAGCCCCTACAAGAAGGGGACCTCTTTGGACTTGTGACCAACTCCTCAAAAACCCTCACCTTCACCTGGAGCAATAACCATATCCTCTCCCGGACGTAAATCAAACCCACGCACCTTCAGGGATTTTATTCGAACGTCCCTCAGGTACGATTTAAGAAGTGCTGCCTTCTTTCGCAAGTTGGAAGCTCCCTCACACTTTATAACTATACCATTTTGGAGCTGCAAAATAAACAACCGCTCGCTCAGGGCTTCAATCCCCACAAGGGGAAGGTCAAATTCTTTCTGCCAAGCCGCAACAAGCTCAAGAACCTCAGAGAGCACCCCGCCTTCCTGAGAACGAAGGACGACCCGAATGAGATGGAACCCCGGAGCAAGCGAACACGGTACCTTAACCCCTTCCCGGTCAAGACAGAAGGGTTCGCCTTTCCCTTCAACAAGGATTTCCGGTTTTCGCTCAACAATGACCACGCGAAGCGTGTGGGGAAAAACCTTCTCCACACGAGCTTCTTTAACCTGCGGAATACGCTCTAAACGACGCTTGAGTTCCCACCCCCGAACGGCAAACATGGTAACCGTTCCTTCCCGAATACCAAGCACTTCCCGAATGCGCTCCGGACGGAGCACCTGGCATCCAGCGATTTCGATAGTAGTGACCCGAAAGAGAGGACCACGGAAGAGAAGGACAAAGATACCAAAGGACACAAAGCCTATGAGGAGGTAAAAAAAAAGATTTCAAAGAAAGTGGGCATACCCCTCCGTATCACTGCCACAGTTCCACCTCGTTCTCAAGCCATATGCCTGTCTGACGGTACACTTCCTTTCGAACCCATTCCATAAGGTACTCAACCTGCCATGCCCGCGCTCCCCCGAGATTCACGATAAAGTTCGAATGCTTTAGGGAAACCTGCGCTTGACCAAGACGAAGTCCTTTACACCCCACCTGCTCAATGAGGCGCGCCGCATACTCCCCCGGGGGATTCCGAAAAACACTTCCCGCTGAAGGGAACTCAAGGGGCTGGGAATTCCTCCGGAGCATCGAAAAGTAGCGAACTTTTTCAGCTGCACGCTGGGGATCCTCGGGAAAAAGCCGAAGCACAACGCGAACAACTACAGCTGACTCTCGCTTTAAGCTTGAACCCCGATAGGAAAAGCAGAGCTCACTCTTCTCTCTCCAGCGAAACCCACCATCCCGTTCTCGCACCAGTACCCGCTCCACAAGCCGCTCCGTTTCTCCACCAAAACACCCTGCGTTAAGCACCACTGCTCCCCCGACAGTGCCAGGTATCCCTACGAGGAATTCGCATCCTCCAAGACCATGGCGCACCGCAAAGGAAACCAAGTGGTTGAGGGCCACACCACCTCCAGCTTCTATCCGACCCTCGGGGAGAAGGCGACACTCAGCAAGGGAACCCACAAGGCGAACCACAACTCCGGGGAAGCCCCGATCGCTTACGAGGATATTCGACCCCCGTCCAAGGACACGCCAGGGAATACCGAGACGATCGCACTGGGATAGGACAAAAGCAAGTTCTCCTTCGTCGGTAACTTCCACAAGGGCAAGTGCCTTTCCCCCAATACGCCAGGTCGTCAGAAGCGAAAGCTCTGGATCCCTGAAAAAGCGTACTCCACAAAGAGTACCAAGGAGTTCCTCTACCGCTTCCCTGTGAGCAACGCTCCAACCTTCCATACGTCTCCCGCACCCATGGTAATGAGCATATCCCCTTCCCTGAGCACTTCAAGGCACTTCTCTGCCGCTTCCTCAAATGTTGCTGCGTAAGTGACGTTGCAGAAGCCTGTCCGAGAGAGTTCCCGGTAAATGAGTTCTGCAGAGACTCCCGAAATGACCTCTTCGCCCGCAGAGTAGATGGGAAGAAGCACCACGTAATCCGCAAGGAGCAGGGCATGGGCCATGTCCTGGTACAACCTCCTTGTGCGGGTGTAGCGATGGGGCTGGAAAACAACCACAACTCTTCCTGAAGTTCGTTCTCGAGCTGTCTTGAGGACCACCCGCATTTCTGTTGGATGATGCGCGTAATCGTCAACAACCAAAGCCCCAGACACTGTTCCAACCTTTTCAAATCGCCGCTTGACCCCTCGAAAGAGCATCAGGGCCTCGGAAATTTTCTCAAGAGGAATACCAAGCTCCATGCCCACAGCAATACATGCCAGAGCATTACTCACGTTGTGGTCACCGGGAACACGAACCGAAAAGGTTGCAATCGCCTTCCCCCGATGGGAAACCGCAAAGGAAGAACCCTCTTCCCCACGGGTAAGGATTCTTGCTGAGTACTCGGCATTCTGATTCTCTACTCCATACGTTACAAGTCGCGGAAACACGTAGCGCCGCACAATATCCTGGACATTCGGATGGTCTCCGCAGACTACTTGGAAACCACCCTTCTGAACGTTCCCAAGAAAGAGGGCAAAAGCCTCTTTTTCCGCTTCCATGCTTCCGTAGAATTCCAGGTGGTCATCATCGATATTCGTGACCACTGCACAGAAAGGATGGAGTTTAAGGAAAGAACCGTCGCTTTCATCTGTCTCAGTAACAAAGAATTCTCCCTCTCCCGTCTTCGCATTTCCCCCGATATCCTCGAGTTCTCCCCCGATGAGGACCGTGGGATTCCACCCGGCAACCTCAAGAAGCAACGAAATCATAGAAGTAGTGGTTGTCTTCCCATGGGTTCCGGCAACAGCAATACCCTTTCTGGGATTGAAAAGGAAAGCCAGAACATCACCCCGGTGCATGATAGGAATCCCCAGATTTTGCGCCATAACAAGTTCCTCATTGGAAGGAGGGATAGCAGAGGAAACCACCACCGCTTCAGCGCCAGCGATATGTTCCCGGCTATGTCCTATGTACACCTGCACACCTCGCGCGCGGAGTCGCCTCGTTGCTTCGTTTTCTACAAGATCCGACCCACTCACCACATACCCCCACTCATGGGCAAGAAGCGCAAGACCACTCATGCCAGTCCCGCCAATGCCAATAAAGTGCAATCGGCGGGGAAGACCATGCGGTACAACAACGTCGCTCAAGTTCCTTCCTCCCTATAGTCACCAAGAATATTCTCCGCAATACGGGCTGCGGCTTTTTCAAGCCATGCATGAGATTTGGTGTCGTCTTGAACAGGCAGAGGTCTCTCAAGGAGTTCCAGGATTTTCCGGGCAAGAAATGGCCCCTGGAGTTCCTCTTCCCTTAGAACCACTGCGCAACCGTGTTCGGCAAGCCATTGCGCATTGTACCACTGATGGTTATCCGCAGCCTCCCCATAGGGAACGAGGATACCGGGGAGACCGAAAAAGAAGAGCTCGGTAACCGTACTCGCCCCAGCACGGCACAGCACCACATCGGATGCTGCATAAGCTACCCCCATAGAGGTGAGGAACGGGAAAACACGATAGGGCAGAGGTTTGGTTTTAGCCTCTTGTGCCACCTGGGAATACTCCTCTTCTCCAGTAATGTGGATGACTTGAAGACTCTCCTGCGGTAGAAACGCAAGAGCTTCAAGGAAAGCCCGGTTCAGCACTCTTGATCCCCGACTCCCTCCAACGACAAGAATGGTCTTCCGGTGAGCCTCAAGCTCCAAGAGGCACCGTGCTCTCTCCCTCTCTCCCCTCCAGACTATAACGTCCTCTCTCAGGGGATTCCCAGTTACTTCCACTTCTCCCCGAGTTTTCAAGTACCTCTGGGTCTCCTCAAAAGCAAGGAAAACCCTTTTCGCCCATCGGGCAACAACCCGGTTTGCAAGACCAGGATAAACGTTTTGCTCGTGCAGGTAAATGGGGACCCGAAAGATTTTCGCCCAAAGAGCTCCAAGGAGAGACAGGTAGCTCCCCATGGCGAGGAATACTTGGGGACGGTAGCGGAAAAAGTACCATCCCAAAGTGAGGAGACCAAGGAGGTCTTCCCCAATGACTCGAAAGGTGTGGAGCCGAAGACGCCTATCCCATCCCCGTGCCGACACATAGAGGACAGGAAACCGCGAAGCCACTGTTTGCGCCTCAAGACCTCTTCGGGTACCAAGAAAGAACACCTCGTGGTTGCCACGTTTTTGCAGTTCAAGGGCAACTGCAAGAGAAGGAAACACGTGCCCCCCTGTTCCTCCGGCAGCAATGAAGATCCGCACTACTCAATCCTCCGCCTTTGTTTCCTGGCAATATTGAAAAGTACCCCAATCTTCACAAGAGTAATCAAAAGCGAAGAACTCCCGTAACTCACCAGGGGCAGGGTGATTCCTGTCACGGGAAGGAGTCGCAACACCGCCCCCATATTGATAAGCGCCTGAATAAGGATACTTGCCACAATACCCATGGCAAGGAGCCCTTCAAACTCATCACCGCTTCGCAAAGCAATGCACAATCCCCGCCAGAGAATGATACCAAAAAGGATCACCACGAACACGGTTCCCACAAAGCCCAGTTCCTCTCCAACAATGGCGTAAATAAAATCCGTGTGCCGATCGGGGAGGAAAAAGAATTTCTGACGACTTTCTCCCAGCCCTCTTCCCCAAACCCCTCCCGAACCCAGGGCAATAAGAGACTGCAGAATATGGAAACCTTTCCCCCGGGGATCGCTCCAGGGGTCAAGGAAAGCCACAATGCGACCCAGCCAGTAGGACTTCCCAAAGAACAGGAGAAATAAGCCAATGGGAGCAAGAAGGACAACGACAAGAACAATGTGAGCAATGTTTCCTCCCCCAAGAAAAATCATAACAAGGGCAAGGATAAGGAGCACAATTGCCGTTCCGAAGTCTGGCTCAAGAAGCACGAGAAGACAGATACTCCCCACGACGATGAGGAAAGGCACAACACCTCTCCAGAAATCTCGCACTCTATCCCGGTATGTGGCAAGAGCGTCAGCCATGTAAAGGATTATGGCGAACTTCGCTAACTCCGAAGGCTGGAAGTTAAAAGGTCCAAGGTCAATCCAGCGATGGGCTCCACCACCCGCCCTTCCAACTCCCGGAACAAAGACGAAAAGGAGCAAAAAGAAAACGGCAAAGAGGAGAACTTTACTCATTTTTCGGAGGCGCTCAAGGGAGAGAAACGTACTCACCGTACATCCCAAAACACCAACGCAAAGGGCGACAAGATGCCGCTTGAGGAAGAAGAACACATCTCCGTATGCGTAAAGAGCGGTAGTCATACTGGCACTAAAAACCATAAGTGTTCCAAAAAGGGTGAGGATGAGAACCGCCCAAAAGAGAAAGGGGTCGATTTCCCACCACCACGTAACCCTCTGGAACCGGGCTTCATACATCTCGCAAAGGCTGCGGAGACGCACCCGTTCCAAGAGCGCG
>JBDIWL010000019.1:0-11933 GCA_039638315.1 Candidatus Caldatribacterium thermophilum
CAATCGAGAATTGTCGCCTTTGGAGAGAATGGGGAGGAAGTCTTTTCTTTTGGCAGGGAGGGCATGGGTGATGATGAGTTCTACCATCCAAGGGGTGTGGCCATTGATCCTTCTGGAAATCTCTGGGTTGTGGATACCCTGCATCATTGCGTTAAGGTTTTTGATGGGCGGGGACGGTATCTTTTCCGCTTTGGCGAGGGCTTGAATCAGCCCCGGTATGTTGCCTTTTTCGAGAGCCTCGCTTTTCTCTCGGATTACCGGAACCACCGTGTTTTGGTGTACGACCTTACAGGAAAGCTCCAGGGGTCCATCGGGGAAGAGGAAAAACTTTTCTCTTTTCCTGAAGGTCTCTCCATCGATGGGGAAGGAAAGCTATGGATTGCCGATGCAGGGAATAATCGCATTGTTCGCATCGATCTTGGTTACCTTGCCCGTCCTGTGGAGTATCTGAGAACGCTTCTTGCAGAGGGCAAGGACCAGGAATTCTCTAAGGTTTTTGAGCGCCTGTCTCCTGAGACCAAGAAGCATCCGGAAGTTGGTCGCCTGCTCTTTGAATTTTACCGGAAAAGAGGGGACCTTGAAGCGTCCATTTCCCAAGCGGAGGAGCTCTTTCTCTTTGACGAAAAAGGGCGAGGCGAATGGAAGAGAACGCTTGGAGCGCTCTACGCCGAGAAGGGGTACAGGCTTTTTGAAGAGGGATCTGCAAAGGATGCGCAAAACTTCTTTCTCAAGTCTTTCCAGTACGGCCGTTTCGCTTCTCTCTTTCCATACCTTTTTGTGAGCCTCCTGCAAACTGGTGGTGAGTACCTGGGGATTTTGGTTCTCCTTATCCTCTTTGGAGCCCTCCTTTTTGTGTACCTTCGTTTACGTACCGAGCGGGAAAGGAGGTGGCGCCGGTGGTGAGGAGGGAAGCGGTTGCAGGGTACTTCTATCCTGGGGAGGCGGAAGAACTCCGTTCGCTGCTTGAACGTTTCAGAGAGGTTGCGGCTCGCGGAGTGTACCCGGATACCCAGGACATAAGTGGTGTGGTAAGTCCCCATGCCGGGTACGTATATTCGGGAATTACAGCTTCCTACGCCCATTACCTTATTTCTCTTCTTCCGCCTGTTGCAACTATTGT
Organism: Candidatus Caldatribacterium thermophilum; assembly: GCA_039638315.1. GTDB lineage: Bacteria > Atribacterota > Atribacteria > Atribacterales > Caldatribacteriaceae > Caldatribacterium > Caldatribacterium thermophilum. The sequence continues at coordinate 1,121 of JBDIWL010000019.1, forward strand.
GCTCCTTGGTCCAAACCACAGAGGGGTAGGAGGAAGAGTTGCTTTGAGTGGTGCGGAGAGCTGGCGAACCCCCCTGGGTTCGGTTCCTGTAGATGCTGAGTCCCGAGAATTCCTCCTTTCCTATTCTCAGGTTTTTTCTGTGGACGACCGTGCACATCAGCTTGAACATTCTATCGAGGTGCAACTTCCGTTTCTCCAGTACTTCCTCCCTTATACGTTCTCCATACTTCCCATTGCTCTGTTCTCCCAAGATCCTGCGACTTCGAGGGTTATTGGGGAGGCGCTTTTTGCTCTTGCGCAGAAGAAGCGCATTCTCCTCGTGGCAAGTAGCGATTTTTCCCATTACGAGCGGGAGACGGTGGCGCGGTCGAAAGATATGAGTGTGATTGAACGCATCTGTGCACTCGATGTGGAGGGCTTCTTCCACCTTATGCGGGAGAAAGACGTAAGCGTTTGTGGTCCAGGGGGCATCGCAGCGCTTATGGTGTACCATGCAAGACGTGGAGGAAAAGAAGCAAGGCTCCTCCACTACACGACAAGTGGAGAGGTTACCGGCGACACGCACCAGGTTGTCGGTTACGCTGCCATTTCCTTCCCTCTCTAAACGAAACTCTGGTCTATCTACACAAAAAATTCTTTCTCCTATTGACATGCAAGAAAGAATCTTCTACAATGACCAATTGTCGGTTTTGGCGGTCGTGGTTTTTCTCTGCGTTTTGGGAAAGCGTATCCTAATTGAAATCCCCCGAAGGTGGTGTGATCAGTGAGCGTTGGTTACATCAAGCGGCAAAGTTTTGCCAAAATTCCCCCGTGTGCCGAGCTGCCAAACTTTATAGAGGTCCAGAAAAAGTCTTTTGAATGGTTTCTCCAGAAGGATGTACCACCTGATAAACGGAAGCGCCAAGGGTTGCAGGAGGTTTTCCTTGAAGTCTTCCCTATACAGGATTTTACGGGGAAGTTTGTTCTCGAATTTTTAGGGTATCGTCTTGAAGAACCTCCTCTGACAGTCCGGGAGGCAAAGGAAAAAGGGAGAACGTATGCGGCACCTTTATATGTTCGTGTTCGTCTCATTGATCAGCACACCAACGAGATTAAAGAGCAGGATGTGTACATGGGGGACCTTCCCCTTATGACGGAAAAGGGGACATTTGTGGTCAACGGAGCAGAAAGGGTTGTGGTCACGCAGCTTGTTCGCTCTCCAGGAATTTTCTTTTCTCGGGAAGTGACTCCAACCGGAAGAATTGAATACGGGTTCAAAATTATCCCCAACCGAGGGGCATGGCTTGAATTTGGCATCGATCCTGGAGATATCCTTTTTGTGAGGGTTGACAAGCGGAGGAAAATCAACGCCTGTACGCTTGTGCGGGCTTTTGGATATAGCTCGAACGAAGAAATTCTCGCCCTTTTCGATTACCACCCATATATCCGGAGAACCCTGGAACGGGATCCATCCACAACAACGAAAGAAGCTATTGTAGAGATTTTCCGACGTCTTCGTCCAAGTGAGCCTCCTACTGAGGAGAATACCCGGGATTTCATTAAGTACCTCTTTTTCAACCCGCGTCACTATGACCTTGGAGAAGTTGGTCGGTACAAGATCAACAACAAGCTGAAATTCGAGGAACGTATCGTCCGAGTCGAGGAACTGGCTGCTGCTGAAGATCTTGTGCTTGACCTTAAGGAGAAGCGGTGCATCAGGAACCTTGAAAGCCTTGGTGAGCATTTTGACCCTGAGAGGTACAAGGTCATACTCCGGGCTGGGGATCGTATCAGTCGAAAGATAGCTCAGGAAATCGAGCAGCTGAATGAGGAGTACTCCATTGAGTACGTTACGGTCTTTAATAGCGAAAATCTCCCCGTCAAGGTGTACATAGAGACGAACGACACTCTTGAGGTGCTCTCGGATGATCTTGAGGGTCGTGTGTTGAGTAAAGACGTTCTGGATCCAGATACTGGACGGGTTTTGCTTCCCAAGGGAACTGTTTTAACTTTCGAGGCGATTCGCAATCTCCGGGAACTCGGTATCACAAGGGTTAGGGTTGAAAAAGGGCGTACCCTTGCTCCTGAGGACGTGGTGGGAGGTATCCGGTATCTCCTCAACCTTATTGATGGCATTGGGTACAGTGACGACATTGACCACCTGGGGAACCGCCGGGCTCGCCTTGTGGGGGAGCTTTTGCAGAACCAGTTCCGTACAGGTCTTCTCCGGGTAGAGAAGGTTATTCGGGAGCGAATGACCATCCAGCCAGATACCGAGTCTCCAACCCCCCAAAGCCTTATCAATGTCCGCCCGGTCATCGCTGCTTTACGGGAGTTCCTTGGAAGCAGTCCTCTTTCCCAGTTCATGGATCAGGTCAACCCGCTCTCTGAGCTAACCCACAAGAGGCGTCTGAGTGCCCTTGGTCCTGGGGGTCTAAGCCGGGAGAGAGCCGGATTCGAGGTGCGCGATGTCCACTATACCCACTACGGACGTATGTGCCCAATTGAAACACCGGAAGGACCAAATATTGGTCTCATTACTTCTCTGTGTATCTATGGGCGGGTCAACGAGTATGGCTTCATTGAAACACCGTACCGTAAGGTTGTCGACGGAAGGGTGACGAATGAGATTGTGTACCTGACAGCCGATGAGGAGGATCGGTACCACATTGCTCCTGCAGACACAAAAATCGATGGGAACGGCTGCATAGCCTCTGACCCTGTGGTTGTTCGGTTCCGTGGGAAAATCGTTGAGGTTCCCAGGGACCGGGTAGATTTCATGGATGTCTCGCCGCAACAGATTCTCAGTGCATCAGCGTCTCTCATCCCCTTCCTGGAGCATAACGACGCTAACCGGGCTCTTATGGGAGCAAATATGCAGCGACAGGCAGTGCCTCTTCTTGTTTCCCAGCCGCCGTACATTGGTACAGGTATTGAGTATAAAGTAGCGCAGGACTCTGGAGCCACAGTTACTGCCCGGAGAGCTGGTCGAGTTGTCTACGCCGACTCGCTTCGCATCGAAATCGAGGCAGAAGACGGTACAAGGGATGTGTACTATCTTGATAAGTTCCAGCGCTCCAACCAAAGCACCTGCATGAACCACAAACCTATAGTGCGGAAAGGGGACTATGTTGAAGCAAACCAAATCATCGCCGATGGCCCCTGTACCTCTATGGGCGAAATAGCCTTGGGTCGGAATGTGCTCGTTGCCTTCATGCCCTGGGAGGGAGAAAACTTTGAGGATGCCATCGTTATCAGTGAGCGCCTCGTCAAGGAGGATATTTTCACCTCCATTCACATCGAAGAGTACGAGGTCGAGGCGAGGGATACGAAACTCGGTCCAGAGGAAATCACTCGAGACATCCCAAACCTCGGCGAGGAGGCGCTCCGTAACCTTGATGAGGATGGCATTATTCGCATTGGTGCTGACGTGAAGCCGGGGGATATCCTTGTAGGTAAAGTCACTCCAAAGGGGGAAACGGAACTCACCCCGGAGGAGAAACTCCTCAGGGCGATTTTTGGAGAAAAGGCTCGAGAAGTTCGTGACACGTCGCTGCGTATGCCCCACGGAGAGTATGGCAAGGTCATCGATGTTAAGGTCTTTTCTCGGGAAAACGGGGATGAACTTGCTCCTGGGGTCAATAAACTCGTGAAGGTGTACGTAGCGCAGAAACGGAAAATTACCGTGGGAGATAAAATGGCTGGACGCCATGGAAATAAAGGAGTTATAGCCCGTATTCTCCCTGAGGAGGACATGCCCTATCTTCCCGATGGGACACCAGTCGATATCGTTCTGAATCCTCTTGGTGTTCCTTCGCGGATGAACATTGGGCAGATCCTCGAGACCCACCTTGGATGGGTGGCGAACAAGGAACGCAAGTTCTTGGCAAGCCCTCCGTTTGATGGAGCGCGGGAAGAAGAAATCTTGGAAGCCATGCGCAATGCTCAGACCCCTGAAGGGGATGTTCCCTTTGCCGAGTTCTTCGACCATCGGGTCTCAAAGGATTTCCACCTCTTTCCTCAGGGAAAGACAGTGCTCTACGATGGTCGGACGGGCGAGCCCTTCGATAACGAGGTGACTGTGGGATACATCTACATGATGAAACTTGCCCACCTTGTGGAGACCAAAATCCATGCCCGCTCCACCGGGCCGTACTCACTTGTTACTCAGCAGCCTCTTGGTGGTAAAGCCCAGTTTGGTGGACAGCGGTTTGGAGAGATGGAGGTGTGGGCACTTGAAGGGTATGGAGCGGCGTATACGCTACAAGAAATGCTTACGGTCAAGTCTGACGACATTGCCGGAAGAGTCAAAGCCTATGAGGCCATCGTTAAGGGAAAGAACGTTCTGCAACCATCGCTTCCTGAGTCCTTCAAGGTGCTCGTGAAAGAACTCCAGAGTCTCTGCTTGAGTGTCAAGATTTTCGACAGTAAGGGGAGAGAAATCTCCTTGGAGGAAATGGAGAGCGCCGAGGAAGATGTTCCAAGCCTTGGCGTGAATCTCCAGGGTCGGGAGAAAAAGTGAACGAAGGGGGAAGAATCCTTGGTGGATGTCAATGACATTGGGGCGATTCGTATTGGGTTGGCTTCTCCTGAGGAAATCCGTAAGTGGTCTCACGGGGAAGTAAAGAAACCCGAAACGATAAACTACCGCACCCTGAAACCAGAAAAAGACGGGCTTTTCTGCGAGAAAATTTTCGGTCCCACGAAGGACTGGGAGTGTTACTGCGGAAAGTACAAGAGGGTCCGTGACAAAGGAGTTGTCTGTGATCGCTGCGGCGTTGAGGTTACTCGGGCCTCGGTACGGCGTGAACGACTTGGACACATTGAGCTTGCGGCTCCTGTATCGCACATTTGGTACTTTAAGAGTATTCCGAGCAAGATGGCTCTTCTCCTTGGTATTCTCCCTAAGAACCTGGAAAAGGTACTCTACTTCGCCTCAGGAAGAAAGCGGGAAGATTGCTACAAAGTTATCGAACCTGGAGGAACAAACCTCGAGGCTGGTGCAACCATTCGAGAGACGGAGTACAAGATTTACAGCAAATATGACCCTGCCTTCCGGGCAGAACTCGCTCACCGTATTACCGAGGTCCATACTCTTCCTTTCTCTATTGGTGACCGTCTCACGCTTAAAGATTATGCCCGGTATCGGGCGAAGTATAAAGAGAGCTTTGCTGTTGAACAGATTGACGATAATACCTTTGAGGTCGTTGATATTCGAGCTTTTCCGTACCAGCGGGACGATGAACTTGCCGAGTCTGAGATGAACGAGCTCCGCGAAACTTTTGGCAACCTCTTTGAAGAGACCATTCTCTCCAAAACGGTTGAGGAACCATGTTACATTGTCATCAACCCAGGACAAACAGGGCTCAAGGTTGCCCAGATGATCCTCGAGACAGAGGCAAAGCTCCTCTCCCGGTATGATCCTGAATTCAAAGCAGGGGTGGGAGCAGAAGCTGTTCGGGAAATCCTGAAGAATATGGACCTTGAGCAACTTGCTCGGGACCTCCGCAAGGAGCTAAAGGAAGCAACAGGTCAGAAGGCGAAAAAGATTATCAAGCGCCTCCAGGTTGTTGAAGCTTTTCTCAAGTCTGGCAACCGACCGGAGTGGATGATTCTCGAGGTTATTCCTGTACTTCCTCCGGATCTCCGGCCCATGGTCCAGCTTGATGGGGGGAGATTCGCTACCTCTGACCTCAACGATCTCTACCGGCGGGTTATCAACCGGAATAACCGCTTGAAGCGACTCCTGCAGCTTGGTGCCCCAGAAATTATTGTGAAAAACGAGAAGCGAATGCTCCAGGAAGCGGTTGATGCCCTCTTTGACAATGGTCGTCGTGGAAGACCAGTGCTTGGCCCCGGCAACCGTCCTCTTAAGTCTTTAAGTGATATGCTCCGAGGCAAGAAAGGTCGGTTCCGCCAGAACCTCCTTGGGAAACGCGTCGACTACTCGGGACGGTCAGTCATCGTCGCAGGACCAAGGCTCCGTTTTGACCAGTGCGGGTTGCCGAAGAAGATGGCTCTCGAGCTTTTCAAGCCTTTCGTCATGAAAAAGCTTGTGGATAAGGGTCTTGCTCACAACATAAAGAGTGCGAAGAAAATGGTGGAGAGGGCTCGGGAGGAAGTCTGGGGTGTCCTTGAAGAGGTTATCGCCGAGCATCCGGTGCTCCTTAACCGGGCACCAACGCTGCATCGCTTGAGTATCCAGGCGTTTCAGCCTGTCCTGATAGAGGGGAATGCTATTCAGCTCCACCCGCTTGTTTGTCCAGCGTTCAATGCAGATTTCGACGGTGACCAGATGGCTGTCCATGTGCCACTTTCTGCAGAGGCTCAGGCAGAGTCACAAATTCTCATGCTCTCTTCGCACAACATTCTCTCTCCAGCCCACGGAAAACCTATTGCTGTTCCTACCCAGGACATGGTTCTTGGCTGTTACTATCTCACCCTTCCTGGTGCCCGGAGAGAGCCTAAAAAGCGGTTCTACAGTATCGACGAAGCACTCCTTGCTTATGAATTTGGCAAGGTTGACCTCCATGAACCAGTATACATCCGGGAAATTACGGAGAAGTATCCTGGAGTTGCAGAGACAACAGTTGGGCGGGTGCTTTTCAACAGCCTCCTTCCCGAGGGCATGCCTTACTACAACGAGCCGGTTACCAAGAAAAAGCTTTCAGAGATTGTCGACCTCTGCTACCGGAAGTTTGGGAACAAAGTTACCGTTGAGATGCTTGACCGAATTAAAGAGGCAGGATTCCACTACGCAACGAGGTCTGGTGCTACCATTAGTGTCCTTGACCTTGAAATTCCTTCCGACAAGGAACAGATCATTGAAGAGGCAACTCGCCGGGTCGAAGAGATCAATGAACACTACGCCCAGGGTCTCATCACCGCAGAGGAGCGAGAGCAAAGAGTTGTGGATGTCTGGACGGATGCGGCCAATAAAATCGCTGATGCCATTCTTGAGATTCTCCCCGATTTCAACCCGGTGAATATGATGGCCAAATCCGGAGCTCGAGGAAGCGTTCGTCAGGTGAGCCAGCTCTGTGGGATGCGGGGTCTTATGGCGGATCCCTCTGGTCGGATTATCGAGTACCCAATCAAAGCCAACTTCCGTGAAGGGCTTAGCGTTCTTGAGTACTTTATCTCAACACATGGAGCTCGAAAAGGACTCGCCGACACAGCCCTGCGCACGGCGAAGTCTGGGTATCTTACTCGAAGGCTTGTGGACGTTGCCCAGGACGTCATTGTTCGGGAGGAAGACTGTGGCACGGACGACGGTATTCTCCTTGAAGACCTTAAGGATGAAAACGACAACATCGTTGAACCTTTCGAGGAGCGGGTCCTTGGGCGCATTGCCCTTCGGGACATTGTAGATGGGGAGACTGGAGAGGTCATCGTTCGGGCTGGCGAGGAGATAGACGAAAGGGTCGTTGAGGAACTTAAAAAGCGCAACATCCGCCAGGCCTGGGTGCGGTCTGTGCTCACCTGTCGTACGAAGTATGGAGTTTGTGCCAAGTGTTACGGGAGGAACCTCGCTACTGGTCGTCTTGTTGACGTCGGTGAAGCGGTGGGTATTGTTGCTGCGCAGTCTATCGGAGAACCAGGGACACAGCTCACTATGCGAACCTTCCATACTGGTGGTGTACGCATCGCGGGAGAGGACATTACCCAGGGTCTCCCAAGGGTGGAGCAGCTCTTTGAAGTGCGCAAGCCCAAGAAGGCTGCTATCCTTTCTGATGTTGATGGAGTGGTGGAGAAAATCGAGGTTGTAGGGAATCGACGCAAAATTTACGTTCGGCCAAGCGAAGACGAAGAGAACCAGGAAATTCGTACCTATCTTGTGCCACATGACGTGAAGATTGCCGTTACTGAAGGTGATAGGGTTCGTGCTGGTGATCGCCTGACTCTTGGTCCCATCAATCCGAGGGATATCTTGCGCATTAAAGGTATCCGAGCGGTCCAGAAGTACCTCCTTGAAGAAATTCAGTCCGTGTACATTTCGCAGGGCGTATCCATCAACGATAAGCATATTGAAATCATCATCCGGCAGATTGCCCGCCTTAATAAAATCATGGTTGAAAATGCCGGAGACACAAACCTCCTCTCGGGCGAGATGGTATTCCTCGAGGACTTTGAGAAGGAGAATGCTCGTATCCTTGAGGAGAACGCTCTCCTCAAGGAGAAGGCTCAGGAGCTCCTTGAGGGCTGCGTGCTTGAGGAAAGCGTGCTCGATGCTTCAGGAAATACCCTTCTTTCGAAGGGTCGGGTGCTTGATGCTCGGGATATCGAAATGGTTCTTTCGAACGACTGCCGTCCATTCCTTGTCCGTAAGAATGGCGCATTCTTGAGAGTCCTTCGAGGCCAGAAGAATCTCGAGAACGAGCTTGTCAACCGTATCTGCGTCGAGGAAGTTCAGGATGCTTCTGGCAAAGTTCTCGTGCGGGCTGGGGAAGTTCTCCGGGAGCCTCTCCTTGAGCGTCTTGGAGAAACTGGCCCTCTGAAACTTCGGGTCCGAGAACAGGCGACCTGGGAGAGACTTCGGGGTGCCATCCTTGCTGAGGATGTTACCGATCCTGAAACAGGCAAGGTACTCCTTCCAGTGAACACACGCCTTGATCAGGAAGAAATTGCTGTCCTTGAAGCGCACGATGTGGAACAGGTGGTTATCTGGAAGAATGTTCGGATTTTCCAGGTGAAAGAGAGTCTGGTGCGGGTTCTGCGCGAAGAAATCCTGAATAAGGAAGTGGCAAAGGACATTGTCAGTCCTCAGACTGGTGAAGTCATTATCCAAGCGGGACAGGCCATAAGCCGGAGCATTGCTCGACGACTTGTTGTGGAAGGTATTAAAGAAGTTCCTTTAAGCGATGGTCACTTCTTCTCCATCGAGGGGCGTCTCATTGAGCTTCTCGAAAAGGAAGTTGTCGGAAAGATTGCAGCACAGGATATTGTTGTGGGGAGAAATGGCGATGTCCTTGTGCGGGCTGGAGAAATGATTGAGCGCGATGATGTTGTGAAAATTGCTGAAGATAACGTAGGTTTTCTCCTTCTCCGCGACCCAGAGGGTGAGAAGGAAATCCGCACCCTGGTGGAAGAAATCATTTACCTTCCCGGCTTGAAACAGGTGGCTACTGGGCGACCTGTAGCCTTGGGTATCACTAAGGCTTCCCTTGCCGTGGAGAGTTTCCTCTCAGCGGCTTCGTTCCAGCAGACGACCCATGTCCTTGCTGATGCAGCCATTAAAGGAAAGGTCGATCAGCTCATCGGCCTCAAGGAGAATGTTATCATAGGAAAGCTCATTCCCGCTGGAACAGGCTTTGAGAAGTACCGCAAGATTCGCCTCTCAACGGAGAAGGGCGAAGAACTTCCAAGGGTGGAGACTGCTGAAGAGGAAGCTCTGGACCTTAGAGAACTCATGAGTGTGGATGTGGCAGAGGGATTCTCAGAAGAGGATTTTGAGGAAGAGGAGATTTTCGAGGACCAGGAAGAATTCGATTTTGAAGGGGATGAAGAAGACGAGGAATTGACATAAGCGCCTTAGGCTGCTACAATTCCTCTGTCGCTTTCTGGCATGGGTCTTGAAGAACTCCGTGGAGCAAGGAGAGTTGTAGGTTTTCGGGAAACGCAAAGAGCTATTGAGCGGGGAAGAGCAAAGAAGGTTTTTGTCGCCCTTGATGTGGATGCAGCTCTTCGGGAAGCAGTGGTTGCTCTTGCCCGCGAGAAGAATATTCCTTTTGAGTATGTTCCGAGCGCTCAAGAACTGGGGAGAGTTTGTGGTATTGAGGTTCGTTCTTCCTGTGCAGCTATAGTGGAGGAGGATGGATATGCCAACCATTAATCAATTGGTTCGTGAAGGACGAAAGAAGCCAAAGAGTCGGAGTGGAGCTCCAGCTCTTAAGGGCTCCCCTCAGAAACGGGGTGTATGCACCCGTGTTTGGACCATTACTCCGAAAAAGCCCAATTCAGCGTTACGGAAGGTTGCTCGGGTACGCTTGACAAATGGCATGGAAGTCACAGCATATATCCCCGGTATCGGCCATAATCTCCAGGAGCACTCCATTGTTCTCATCCGGGGAGGACGTGTCAAAGACCTTCCTGGAGTGCGTTACCATGTCATTCGGGGTGCCCTTGATGCGGCGGGGGTTGAAAACCGCAGACAAGGCCGTTCAAAGTATGGTGCGAAGAGACCTAAGAAGTAAGGAGCGTGGAGAGATTGCCAAGGAAAGGTCCTGTTCCGAAAAGGGAGATTGCTCCTGATCCTTTGTACAACAATGTGGATGTGGCCAAACTCATTAATAAGGTTATGGTCGATGGAAAGAAGAGTATTGCGGAAAAGATTGTTTACGGCGCTTTTGACATAATTCGGGAAAAGACAAAGCGCGATCCCCTTGAGGTTTTTTACCAGGCCCTGAATAACGTTATGCCTCTTGTTGAGGTTCGTCCTCGTCGTGTTGGGGGAGCAAACTACCAGGTTCCTATTGAGGTTCGTCCCGATCGGAGTAAAAGCCTTGGCTTACGCTGGCTTGTTCAGTATGCTCGAGAACGCCAGGGGCGGAGCATGATTGAAAAGCTCGCTCAGGAAATCATGGATGCAGCAAATGGTACTGGTGGAGCAGTGAAAAAGCGTGAAGATACACACCGTATGGCTGAAGCGAACAAGGCTTTTGCGCATTACCGGTGGTTCTAAAGGGAGGGTTAAGACAGGACGTGAGTAAAGCGATGAATAAAGTCCAGCAGAACTACCAGAGTTTTGGCGATTACGCCATATCCCAAATACGGAATATTGGCATTATGGCGCATATAGATGCGGGGAAAACAACAGTCACCGAGCGTATTCTGT
>JBDIWL010000020.1:0-11664 GCA_039638315.1 Candidatus Caldatribacterium thermophilum
AGGAGTACATTGCTCGAGATGGGTATATGGCCCTTGCCAAGGTGCTCACCGAGATGACCCCGGATGAGGTCATTGAGGTGGTGAAGCGATCTGGCCTTCAGGGACGAGGTGGGGCAGGTTTCCCAACGGGTCTCAAGTGGGAATTCACGAAAAAAGCCGAGGGGGAAGAAAAGTACATTGTGTGCAACGCCGATGAAGGAGAGCCGGGAACGTTCAAAGACCGCCTGATTCTTGAAGGCGATCCCCACTCTGTTCTTGAAGCTATGGCTATTGCAGGGTATGCGGTAGGGGCAAGGGAAGGATATATTTACGTTCGTGCTGAGTACCCACAAAGCATCAGGCACCTTGAAGTCGCTATTGCCCAGGCGAAAGAACGAGGGCTCCTCGGAGAGAGAATTCTTGGTACTTCTTTCTCTTTCGATGTAAAGATACGAAAGGGAGCAGGAGCATACGTGTGCGGTGAAGAGACGGCCCTTCTTGAGTCTATTGAAGGGAAGAGAGGAGAACCAAGGGTAAAACCTCCCTATCCTCCACAGAGAGGCCTCTGGGGAAAACCAACGGTTATCAACAATGTTGAAACCTTGGCGAATATCCCACCAATCATTCTCAATGGTCCGGAATGGTTCCGGAGTATTGGTACCCCAACCTGCCCCGGAACCAAGGTGTTCACCCTTACTGGAAACGTGAATAACCTTGGTCTTGTTGAGGTTCCCATGGGGATTACTCTGCGGGAACTTGTTTTCGAAATCGGTGGAGGAATTCGAGGGGGACATGGTCTGAAGCTTGTGCAAACTGGTGGTCCTTCGGGAGGGACCATGACGCCTGACCTTCTCGATGTTCCCATGGCTTTTGATACCCTGCCTCGGTATAATTCAGCTCTCGGTTCGGGGGCGCTCACCGTTATAGATGACACCCACTGTATCGTGGACGTAGCGAAGAATTTCGCTGAGTTCTTTCTCCATGAGTCCTGTGGGAAGTGCACGCCCTGTCGTGTGGGGAATAAGCGCATTGTTGATATTCTTGAGCGCATAGCGAAGGGTTCAGGGACATCCGAGGATCTCGAGAAACTCTTTTACCTTGGGTACCATATGAAGGCTACATCCTTCTGTGGTCTTGGACAGGCTGCCCCAAACCCCCTTCTTCGGTGTCTTGAGTTCTTTAGGGATGAATTTGAAATTCATGTTCGGGAAAAGCGGTGTCCTCAGGGCATCTGTGCGATGAAACCACAATCACAGGTTAAGAAAACTCTATGGGTGTAGCGGGGAGTGAAGCAGATGGCAAAGACGATTGGCGAAATGCAGGAAAAGGCTCAGGCGGTATCCCTCGTTACAATTTACCTTGATGGCCGGGAAGTCCGGGTTCCCGAGGGGGTCACAGTGCTTGAAGCGTGTCGCATGGAAGGTATTCACGTTCCCACTCTTTGCTACTTTGAGGGTTTGAGTTCCTGGGGTGGCTGTCGCATATGTGTCGTTGAGGTGGAAGGGCAGCCGAATCTTGTGGCTTCTTGCGTGACCCCAGTTCGAGAGGGCATGAAGATCTGGACATCGTCAAAGAAGGTTCGAGAGGCTCGGAAGACGAATCTGGAACTCCTCCTTTCCAATCATCCTCTTGACTGCCAGCTTTGCGATCGTAATGGTTCCTGCGAGTTGCAGAGCCTTGCGTACCAGTTTGGGATTCGGGAGATTCGCTTCCAGGGAGAGCGAAAGGTCTACGAAGTAGATCGGAGTAGCCCCTCGGTGAAAAGGGATCCAAACCGTTGCATCCTTTGCGGACGTTGTGTTCGTACCTGTCGAGAAGTTCAGACGGTTTGTGCGATTGACTTTGCGAACCGCGGTTTTGAGACGGTTATCAGTCCTTCTCTTGGCCTGCCTCTTGGAGAAAGTGTGTGCGTCAATTGCGGCCAGTGCATTCTTGCCTGCCCAACGGGAGCGCTTTCTGAGGTAAGTCATGTTGAAATGGTCTGGGATGCCATTAATGACCCACAGAAGTTCGTTATTCTGCAAACTGCCCCGGCCATTCGTGTAAGCATCGGTGAGCCTTTTGGTCTTCCCCCCGGAACCGTCACTACTGGGAAGATGGTTGCGGCTTTTCGTCGACTTGGGTTTGATAAGGTTTTCGATACGAACTTTGCTGCTGACCTTACCATTATCGAGGAAGGTCATGAGTTCATCGCCCGTTTGAAACAGGGTGGTAGGCTTCCTCTTATTACTTCCTGCAGTCCAGGATGGATCAAGTTTATGGAACACTTCTACCCTGAGCTTATGGAGAATGTCTCAACCTGTAAGTCGCCGCAGCAGATGTTTGGCGCAGTAGCCAAGACGTACTACGCTCAGAAGCTCGGCATTGACCCGAAGGATATGGTTGTTGTTTCCATCATGCCGTGTACGGCGAAAAAGTTCGAGTGCCAGCGGGACGAAATGCGAGCCAGTGGATTCCAGGATGTAGACTTTTCCCTTACTACACGTGAAGCGGCACGTATGTTGAAGGAGAAGGGTATTGATCTCCGGGAGATGCCTGAGGAAGATTTCGACGATCCCTTGGGAATCTCTACTGGAGCTGCAGCAGTTTTTGGAGCAACTGGTGGAGTTATGGAAGCAGCACTGCGTTCGGTGTATGAAATTCTCACCGGGAGAACTTTGGAAAGAGTTGATTTCTATAGCGTCCGGGGCATGGACGGTGTAAAGGAGGCAACCATTGACATTAATGGCATGGAGGTTCATGTAGCAGTCGCTCACGGTCTTGGAAACGCCCGGAAGGTCCTTGATGAGGTAAGAGCTGGTCGTTCTAAGTACCACTTTATTGAGATTATGGCTTGTCCTGGAGGGTGCATTGGTGGTGGAGGACAGCCTATTCCGACAAACCTTGAGATTCGCATGAAGCGAATTGAGGCGATTTACCAGGTTGATCGAAGCCTTCCACTTCGTAAATCCCATGAGAACCCTGCTATCAAGCGTCTCTATGAGGAGTTCCTCGGCGAGCCAAATGGGGAGCGAGCGCACCATCTGCTCCACACGCACTACGTTCCCCGGGAGCGAATGTAACGTTTCCGTGGGGGATCTCTTCTTAGCACTTGATCCAGGACGGGAAAAAGTTGGTGTGGCGGTTCTCACAAGAGATGGGAGCACCATTTTCCGGGGTGTATTTCCTCTTGGGAGGTTAGAGGAAGTTCTTAAAGAACTCAAAGAACAGTACATGTTTTCCGAGGTTGTCCTTGGTGGGAGCACAGGAAGTGATGCTGTGCTCCCTGCTCTTGAACGTATGGGGTTTCAGATCTACCGTGTGGACGAGCGGGGAAGTTCGGAGGAAGCACGGAAATTGTATCTTGAAGAGCATTGTGTGAGGGGGTGGAGAAAGGTACTCGCTTTCCTTGGTTTCCTTTTGTCTTCGAGAAGCCTTGATGATTGGCAGGCAGTTGTTATCGGGCGACGGTTTCTGAAGGAGAGAGGACATGAGTGAAGGGGAGCGTTTTCACAAAGATGTTGTTCGCCTTGCTCGCGAAGCTATTGCGTATTACCTGAGAGAGGGGAAATATCTTCCCATCCCGCCAGATTTGCACCCACGCCTATACAGGGAACGGCGAGGTGTGTTTGTCTCCTTGAAGAAAGGAAAGATGCTCAGGGGTTGTATTGGGACGTATATTCCTCAATGGGAAAATATCGCTGAGGAGATTGTTCACAATGCGGTGCATGCTGCAACACAGGATCCTCGTTTCCCTCCAGTGACTCTGGAAGAGCTTGGTAAGCTTACCATCTCGGTTGATATCCTGAGTCCCCCTGAGCGGGTTGCAAGCCCTGCGGAACTTGATCCGAAAAAGTATGGTGTCATTGTGGAGAGTGGGTGGAAAAAGGGATTGCTTCTCCCTGACATTGACGGAGTGGATACTGTGGAGGAGCAGATCCGCATTGCTTCAATGAAAGCAGGTATAGTCCCTCAAGAACCAATCACAGTGTACCGCTTTACCGTCGAGCGTTATAGAGAGGTAGATTTATGAAAGAAGCGAAGTTCTTTGAAAGAGAAAGTGCAACCTGTCGCGTCACCTGTCTCCTTTGTCCACACCACTGTCACATAGAGGAAGGGAAAACCGGTATATGTCGTGTTCGAAAGAACACCGGTGGCACACTCTACGCCCTCACCTACGGAAAGATTTCCTCCCTTGCTCTTGACCCTATAGAAAAAAAACCATTGTACCACTTTTATCCCGGGAGGGAAATCCTTTCCATCGGTAGCGTAGGATGCAACTTCAGGTGTCCCTTTTGCCAAAACTGGCATATCTCGCAGGTTGGGGTTGAAGAGTTTCCGCTCCGCAACGTTACTCCGGAAATGCTCCTTGAAGTTGCCAAAAGGGAGGGGTCTATTGGTATTTCCTTTACCTATAACGAGCCTTTCATATGGTGGGAATTCGTCTATGATGTGGCTTTGCGCTTCCGGAAAGAGGGATTGAAAACTGTTCTCGTCACCAATGGTTACGTGGAGAGGGAACCCCTTGAAGAGCTCCTTCCTCTCATCGACGCTATGAACATAGATTTGAAGTCTATTGATGAAGACTTTTACAGAAAGCACTGTAAAGCTCGACTTTCCCCCGTGCTTGCTACCATTGAGGCGTCCTGGAAAGCAGGTGTTCATATAGAACTCACGCATCTTGTGGTCACGGGGCTCAACGATACTCTTGAGGGAATCCAACGGCTTGTTGACTGGATAGCGGCACTTTCCCCCACTATTCCTCTCCATATCTCAAGGTACTTTCCAGCATACGAGCTTTCCCATCCTCCAACTCCTCTTCCTTTCTTGGAGGAGGCTTTTGCAATAGCCCGGGAGAAACTCTCCTTTGTGTACCTTGGGAATGTATGGGATGAGAGGAAGAGCTCAACGTTTTGTCCTTCCTGTGGGAATGTCATTATTGTCAGACAGGGGTACAATGTACGGATTGTTGGACTTGATGGGTCTCGATGCCGTTTCTGTGGGGTCAATCTTCCTTTCGTGGTTTCGTGAAATTGCAATGGTTGTTTTTTGTCCCTCTGGGGATTATGGTTCTTCTCTTCTCTCTTTCCCCCTCTGTGGCTTCTCTTCGGAGGACGTTTTTTGGCTTTGACACTTTTATTGAAGTGGAACTTCCGAAACAACACGCTTCGCTCTTTTCTGAAATTGCTCGTCTTGTTCGCCAGTACGATACCCTCTGGAACCGTTTTGCTTCAGAGAGCTTGGTAGCACGTATCAATACCTCGCACCTTTGGATTCCCCTCGACGACGAAACTTTTTTCCTCCTTAAAGAGGCCTTTGTCCTTTCGGAGAAGACTCGTGGTATGTTCTGTCCCCTGGTAGGAGGTCTTATGGATCTTTGGGGATTTCCTGCAGGCCCTCGCATTCCCGATCCTCGGGACATTGAGCGAGAACTTCAGGTTATTCAGGAGAGTACTATAATGTTTGACGAGGGGAGAAAAGCGGTTATCCGTATTGGGGATGCGAAGCTTGATCTTGGAGGGATTGCGAAGGGTTACTTTGTGGATCTCCTTGCCAAGTTCCTAAAGGAAAAGGGAGTGAAGCGTTTTCTCATCAACGCGGGGGGTACGGTCTTCGGGGCAGGAAAGACCTGGGAGGTGGGTATCCTGCATCCCCGGAAAGAAGGACTCCTTGGGAAGATTCAGGTGCGTGATCTTTGTGTGTCAACCTCAGGGGATTACTTTCGGTTTTTCGAAAAAAATGGGAAGAGGTACCATCATATCTTGAATCCTAAAAGCGGGTACCCTGGAGAAACCTTCGTAAGTGTGACAGTTGCGGCTCCGCAGGGCATCTTGGCAGATGTTCTGTCTACAGCAATTATGGCGGGGGATGAGGCTTTTCTTTCCTGCGTTTTTATGGAGTTTCCTGAAGTTGCCATTCTCGCTGTGAGGAGAGATGGCTCTATAGTTCTTTCTCCAAGGATGCGAGGGCTTTTTAGTGATGAGTAAAAGGGGTAAAATCCTTCTTCTTGGAGTTCTCTTCTTTGTGTTCTTACAAGTTATGATTGTTGTGGTACATCCGCCAGGGGAGAAAGTTCGCGGTCTCCGTTTTTTGGCTCTTCCCCTCTATCGAGGAGGGCTTGTGGTATATAGTGCCCTTAGTTCATGGGCAGAACTCTTCAGGGAGAAAAGAGCACTCCTTGAGGAGAATCGACATCTTCGGGAAGAACTTGGGCGTTTGGAGGGAGAGAAGGTCCTCCTCGAAGAGGAAGTCGAAAGGCTCAGAATGGAAATTGAGGCAGAGCGCATTGAGCAACGCTTTTCTTTTGAAGTCATTCCTGCCCAGGTTATTGGTAGGGATCCTTACGACTGGCTTGGAAAAATCGCCATTGATCGAGGAAGGAAGGACGGGGTTACCGAGGGGTTGGCAGTGGTTACCTATCAAGGTATGGTTGGACGAGTAGAGGAAGTGTACGACAGGTACGCAGAGGTTCGAATACTCCTTAGTCCTACTCTGGCTCTTGGGGTTCTTGTGCAGCGTACCCGGGATCTTGGAGTTCTCTCTGGAGATGGAAAGGGAACGTGTACTGTGAAGTATATCCCTCGGGATTCTCAGGTCGCAAGGGGAGATCTCGTGATCACCTCTGGTCTTGGAGAGAGAATTCCCCGTGGCATTGTAGTGGGGAGAGTCAGTGAGGTTTCAGAGCGACAAGGGGATCTCTTCAAAGAGGTCACTGTGGAACCAAGTTGTGATTTCTCAAGACTTGGAAGAGTATTTGTAATCCGATGAGCGCTCTTTGGAAGGACATGCTTTTTGTGCTCTTTGCTTTCCTTCTTGAGATCATGCTGATTTCCCTTTTGGGTTTAAGTTCCCCTGTCTTTTACTATGTGAACGTGCTTGTTCCAGTGGGG
The DNA here is from genome assembly GCA_039638315.1 of Candidatus Caldatribacterium thermophilum. GTDB lineage: Bacteria > Atribacterota > Atribacteria > Atribacterales > Caldatribacteriaceae > Caldatribacterium > Caldatribacterium thermophilum. The sequence continues at coordinate 6,849 of JBDIWL010000020.1, forward strand.
ATGATTTTCCTGCGTAAGGGAAATCGCTTTTCCCTTCGACTGCTTCTCCTTTTGGGAGTAGCTTTTTTCCTCGATATCCTCTCTTTTTCGCCCTTTGGGCTGTGGCTTCTTAAAATCTCCTTCCTCTTGGGTGTGGCCTTTCTCTGGATAGAAATATTTTCCCGGGGGACTGTGTCGCTTGTCGTGTTCTGCATCGTTTATCCATTCCTGGAGTTCCTTTTAGAACATTTCGTCATCCTGTCTGTGAGTAGTTCTGGGAGCCTGATACCCTTCTGGGCACTCTTGGGAAAGCTTGTGAGCGTGTTCGTCAACTTTTTCCTTCTCTTTCTGTGGCTGGGTTTGGAGGATTACGATGTGGAGTGAAGAAATGGGGGAAAAGGTTCGCCAAAGAATCACCCTTCTCTTTTGGCTCGGAATACTGCTCTTTTGTGTTCTTTCTGGGCGCCTCTGGTATCTTTCGGTTCTTCGAGCTGACTGGTTTCGAGAACGTTCGGAACGTAACAGAGTTCGCGTTGTTTTCCTGCAAGCCCTTCGAGGCAATATCTATGACCGAAATGGATTTTGTCTTGCGAAGGATGTTCCGCGTTTTCGGCTCGTTTTCCTGGTGGGAAGCGGGCAAAGAGAAGATGTACTGCAGCGCATTAAGAGCATTCTTGGTAAGGAGGTAGCTTTCTCCCTTCGAGAGCGAGGAGCGGGTGAGGTAGTGCTCCTTGAGGATGTCCCTCTTGAGGATGTCGTCAAGATTGAGGAGAACAGGGGAGCACTCCCGGGGGTACTTATTGAAACGTACCCGATGCGAAGCTATGAATCTGGAGAAGTCTTCGCCCCCGTTTTAGGATACGTGGGGAGGATAAGCGCTGAAGAGCTGAAAACCCTTGGGAAAATGGGGTATCGGGCTGAGGATAGAGTTGGGAAGAGTGGTGTTGAAGCTTTTTACGAGAGCGTCCTTCGAGGTAGGGAAGGGTATCGGCGCGTGGAAGTCGATGCGCTGGGCAGGGTCGTTCAGGTCCTTGATTTCCGTCCCCCAAGCTTTACGCACTCTCTGCAGTTGACCATTGATGCAGAGCTCCAGAAAGTATGTTACGAAGCCTTAGGAAAGAGGAATGGCGTGGTCATTGTCGGTGACCCAAGAAACGGGGAAATTCTTGCTTTTGTGAGTAAACCCAGTTTCGATCCAAACCTTTTCAGTAGAGGTGTTACCGCTCAGGAGTGGCTGCGTCTCATACAAGAGGCATCCAACCCTCTTCTTGTTCGCCCCATACAAGCCCTGTATCCGCCTGGTTCCCTTTTCAAAATTCTTGTTGCTCTTGCTGCACAGGAAGAAAAGGTTGTTGCTCCTCGAGAAACGTTTTTCTGTCCTGGGTACCTTGAGTACGCTGGTCGCCGATACCTCTGCTGGAGAAGAGGGGGACACGGGAGGGTTTCTTTTGAGGAGGCCATTGCACAATCCTGTAACGTAGCCTTTTATACCCTTGGATTGCGTTTGGGTCCCGAGAAAATCGCTCGATACGCCAGGATGTTTGGGTTTGGAGAAAACCCAGGCCTTGATCTTTCGGGAGTGAACACTGGTTTTCTCCCGACCCCCGAGTGGAAACGGGAGACACTTAAGGAGATATGGTATCCTGGGGATACCATGAATCTCTCTATCGGTCAGGGGTATCTCCTTGTTACCCCTTTTGAGATGTATCTCCTTCTGTGTGCGGTGGCAGGTAGGGGCAAGGTGTACAATCCTCACGTGCTTTTCCGGGTGATCGATGCAGGGGGACAGGTTGTGCAAGAAACAAAGCCGTATCTCAGGAAAGTTATCACGCTCCACTCCCAGACATGGGATGCCGTTGTTCGAGGTATGGAAAAGGTTGTAACTCAGGGAACAGGATTTAACTGCCGAGGTCTTCCGGTGAAACTTGCGGCAAAAACCGGAACGGCCCAGAATCCCCAAGGAAGAGAGCATTCCTGGTTTGGGGGGTTCTTCCCATCTGACAATCCCCGGTTTGTGTTCCTTGTCCTTGTGGAACACGGTGGAGACGGGAGTGGAGAAGCTGCTCATGTGGCGCGGCGTATTATCGAGTGGATCCTTCGCGAGCGAGGTGTATGATGCGTCGGGATTACCTTCTCTACCTTGTTGTTGCGTCGCTTTGTGTTTTAGGCATTGCTGCAGTGTATAGTGTCGACCCTTTGAGAGAGGAAGGTTTCTGGGGGCGGAGTTTCGCTGGGAGGCAATTTCTGTGGAATCTCGCTGGGTGGGGAATGTTTATCCTCTTCCGGTTTGCTGACTTTCAATGGTTTCTAAAGAAAAGCTCTATATGGTACTTCCTTTCAGTACTTGCTCTTGGGGCAGTGCTTGTTTTTGGGGAAAGTGATGAGACTGGGGCAAAGCGTTGGCTCTTCTCACGCTCTGTACAGCCTTCAGAAATTGCAAAATTCGCTTTTCTCCTCTTTCTTAGCTGGTACCTCAGTGTTAACCGCGATGCGCTTGGGTTTTGGAACCTTCTTGTGAAGAGTTTTTTCTTTACGGCTCTCCCTGCGTTTTTGATTTTCCTTGAGCCGGATCTCGGAACGGCGCTGGTTTTTGGGATTCTGTGGTTTGGGGCTCTCCTTATAGGAGGATGGCAGGCAAAAAAGCTTGGTATTCTCTCTGGAATGCTTTTTGGGCTTCTTCCTGCATCCTGGTTCTTTCTCAAGGATTACCAGCGGAGGAGGATTCTTGCATTTCTCGACCCCTGGCAGGATCCTCTGGGAAGTGGATATAATGTCGTGCAGTCGCAGATTGCTATCGGAGCAGGGGGTGTTCTTGGCCAGGGGTGGCTTTCGGGGAAACAGACACAGCTCCGTTTCCTTCCTGCTCGCTATACAGATTTCATATTTGCCTCATGGTGTGAACAACTTGGCTTTGTGGGGGGTATGGTTATTATTTGCCTTTTTGGGGTCCTCTTTTGGGTTATCCTTGATACCGCAACGAGAGCCCGCGAACTGGAAAAGCAGCTCTTTGCCTCCCTTTTTGGGCTTATGCTCCTTTTCCAAGTTGGTGTCAATATTGGCATGAACCTCGGCATTGCCCCGGTGACCGGTATTCCTCTACCTTTTGTGAGTTATGGTGGAAGCTCGCTTTTTGTGTACCTTGCCTGTACCGGTATTGTTGCTCGCATTGCCTGGGAGGTTGAGGAAGGAGAGAAGAGGCAATGGATGTAGAACGAGAGCTTTTTTCTGGTCTGACGTTACTTTCAGTGGAGCGCCCAGGCCGGTACCTTGGAAGGGAAAAGAACATTATTGTGAAGCCTGATGCAGAAGTCCGCTATACTGTAGCTTTAGCTTTCCCTGATGTCTATGAGGTGGGAATGTCCCACGTAGGTCTGCGCATTCTCTACGGACTTTTGAACGCTATTCCTGGGGTACAGGCGGAGCGGGTTTTTCTTCCTTGGCCTGACATGGGAAAAAAGCTCAAAGAGCTTGGTATTCCCCTCTTTTCCCTGGAACGCAAGCGGCCAGTTTCCTCCTTCGACCTCCTTGGCATAAGCTTGCAACACGAACTGAGCTACACAAGTGTGCTGTACCTTCTTGATCTCTCCGGAATTCCTCTTCGACAGAGTGAGCGGGACGAAAGATTCCCCATTGTTCTCGGGGGAGGACCCTGTACGGTGAACCCAGAGCCTCTTGTGCCGTTTTTTGACGCCTTTTTCATCGGAGAGGCTGAGGAGGTCCTTGAGGATATTGTGTGTTTCCTCATGGACGCGAAAGGCCAGAAACGAGAGGCGATACTTCTGGGGCTTTCTCGCTTCCCGGGGGTATACGTTCCCTCTGTTTCTCAGCAAACACCCATACGGCGTCAGGTTGTTCAGGATCTGGAACGAGCCTTTTTCCCCCGCCGGACCATCGTACCCTATGTGGATATCGTGCATGATCGGGTAGCTGTTGAGATTGCTCGGGGATGCACACGAGGGTGTCGTTTTTGCCAAGCAGGCGTGATTTACCGGCCGAAACGCGAACGTTCTCCAGAACAGGTTGTGGAAATCGCCCTTGAGCTCCTTAAAACGAGTGGTTACGAGGAAATCTCCCTCCTTTCTTTGAGCAGTACCGATTACTCTCGCATCGAAGAACTTGTGGAGAAGCTTTCCTGTCTCCTTGAACCGTATCGAGTGAACATTTCTTTACCTTCGCTTCGCATGGATACCTTTAGTGTGAACATTGCCAAAAGCCTTAAAAGGGTTCGAAAAAGCACCCTTACCTTTGCTCCTGAAGCGGGAACAGAAAGGCTGCGCAACATTATCAACAAAGGTCTACGCGATGAAGAAATCCTGGCTGCTGCAAAGAGTGCCTTTTCCGCCTCATGGCAAGAAATCAAGCTCTACTTCATGATTGGATTGCCCTTCGAGGAGGAAGAGGATGTTCGGGGTATAGCACTTACTGTCCAGGAGATACTTGCAGTTGGCAAGAGCTTTAGGAAAGACGCAAAGGTTCATCTGAGCATTGCTGCTTTTGTTCCCAAACCCCACACTCCTTTCCAATGGACCTCTCAGGAGAGAAAGGAAAATTTACAGGCAAAGATATACCTTTTGCGAGATCTCCTTCGTCCCCTTAAATCTTCTGTACGGTACCATTGGTCTTCCTTTGAGATGAGCCAAATTGAGGCTCTCCTTGCCCGAGGTGACCGGAGGCTCTCGGGAGTCATTGAGCGAGTGTACAAGAAGGGAGGCATTCTTGAAGGTTGGCAGGAACACTTTCTCTTCAGACGATGGGAAGAAGCGCTTGAAGAAGAGGGTATTGACCCAGCTTTCTACCTATACAGGGAACGCTCTTTTGATGAGAAGCTCCCTTGGGA